>JAOTVR010000084.1 GCA_029863305.1 Gammaproteobacteria bacterium
ATGAATGTATTTGCATTGACAGTCGAAGCGTCGACTTCACGGTCAAACATCACAATGATGTCATCGGGTGTGGTGGCGAGGCCGGCACCGGGCACCGGAGACAACGATGTCACCCGCACGGGCTCAGTCGACATCGTTCTGTCGTCGATCGCGCCGTCGCTAATCCACTGGCGAATGACGTCTATCGTCGACTGGGCCAGCGCTGGCGAATTCAGTGGCATCTGTGCGCCGACAGATGCCGTACCCTCGAGTTTCTGAATCAGATAGCTGTTGTCCGGATCGTTCGGCGCGACACGAACGAGCGTGTTGACTTCGGAGCTTGCAACATCGACCAGCAATCCATAGCTGTTGAGGGCATCCAGCCGCAGGCCTTGTGGCGCGCCAGCCCCCTGGTGGCAGCCAGTTGTCGCACATGTCGGTGCGAATACATTGGCCTGAATGGCTGAGAAACTCGCCCCGAAAGGTGGCGGTGGTGGCTGATTGGCCAGACCGGAACCGTCACCACCGCTGCACCCGGCGAGCAATGCCGGGACGAGCACAGCAGCCAGGAAACGAAAACGAACAACGATGATATCGCGCCAACTGTTGATATGAACTACCACGCATAGGGACTGGCTGGTTTGCGCGGTAAGTGCGGCCGGCAGGCCAAAAGGTTCAATGTGGCGCGTAAGCCGCTGTTCTTCGTCCGGCTGCCGGAGGAAAACAAGGAAGTCCATTGCGATTGAACCTTTTTATTGTTTTTATGCACTTACGTAACATGCCCCAGTGCAGGCGGCGAACGGCGAATGGCATGACGATGAACGATCCGGTTAGCGAGCGCATTGTTGATAACAAACACGAGCAGTCTCTGCTTGCTCGCGTGGCAAATGAGGATCGCGACGCCCTGGGCAGCTTGTTTCGGATTTATCACCCGCGCCTGTTCAAGTTCGTGTTTCGCCTGACGCGCTCCTTCAGCATTGCCGACGAACTGGTTAACGACATAATGCTTGTTGTCTGGCAGAAAGCGCGCAGTTTCCGCGGCGAATCGAAAGTCTCCACCTGGATATTCGGTATCGCGTATCGCCAGACGATGCGACGTGTGTCGAAGAAGAAGATTGCCCTGGCGCCATTCGCCGATGCGGAAGATATCGCCGCCGAAAATGGCGTTAATCTGGAGCAGGAGGACTGGATTCGGCACGGCCTGCATGCACTTCCTGAAGTACACCAGCTGACAGTTGTCCTGGTTTTCTACCTCGGGCTGTCCTATGAGGAAACGGCCGAGGTTACCGACTGTCCCGTCAACACAGTAAAGACCCGAATGTTCCACGCGAGAAAGAAACTAAAGAAGCTGCTCGAAGAATCAGCCGTTCCCAACGCTTATTCGGATGAGGATTGATATGCACGAGCAAGACACTCGATTTGATCACGACGAAGTCGAATTGTTGTTACCTTGGTTCGTCAATGACACTTTGGCCAGAGCAGAGCGACAACAGGTGCAGCGTCATCTGGAGGTTTGCACGACCTGTCAGGACAGTATTGCGGTGCTGCAAAAAATGCAGGACGCTGCACGAACTGACGCCGCAATACCGATGGTGCCGTCGCCTCGTATTGACGATCTGATGTCGGCAATAGCAGCGGATGATCTGCGCCGGGCGCCGCGGCGTTGGTGGCCGGCCATGGCACTGGCCGCCTCGGCCGCAGCGATCCTGCTGGCGGCAGTGCTGATTGCTAATAACCCTGCAGTGGCGCCAGAATCTGGGGTACGGTTCGAGACCGCAACGTCTGAGAGCGCTGCGGCACTCATGGATTACGTCATGGCGGTAGAATTCGAGCCGGGCACAACGGCCATAAAGCGCCGCCAGGCTTTCGAAGCGTACGATGTGGCAGAATTTGTGGCGGAAAGCGAACCTGACACCTACCGCATTATGCTACGGTTGCCGGTATCTTCATTGGAAGATCTCGAACGCGTCACGAACGAAATGGAGTCGCATGCTGATATTCGTTCTGTGCGTATTCTGGCACTGCAGCTACCTATGAGGTAAATCACGTGCCCAATCGACTGCCATTGTTGCTCCTTCTTCTGATCGCCCTGCTGCCCATGGCGCACGCTTCCGAGAAGTCCACGGACGCGAGCCGGGACATCCTTGTGACGTTTGATAACAGCGGTGCCCGGTCACTCGGCGGCGGTGCCGCCGCCGCATACCGTTATCGCAAACGGTACACGATCAGTCCGCAAGCACACCGCGATGCCCGAGCAGTTGCCGCCGAGTATTCGTTTGTTGAGGTCGATCATTGGCCGATCAAGTCACTGTCTGTCTATTGTTTCGTCTATCGACTTCCCGACGATGCGGATCGGGCGGTGGTTTTGCGTCAGCTCGGGTCGGACGTTCGTGTCGAATCTGCTCAGCCGTTGAACGAATTCGGCACAGAAATCAGCAAGCCGGCAGAATACGATGATACCTACGCGAACCTGCAACACAGCCTGGATCTCTTGAACATCACGGCGGCACACCGATATGCAACTGGTCGGGGCATACGCGTTGCCATCATCGACAGCTATGCTGACGGCGATCATGAAGACCTTCGCGGCCGCGTCCGCAAAATCGAGGATTTCGCAGAGAAGCGCAAGAAGCTGAACCGGGAACACGGGACAGCGGTTGCCAGCGTTATTGGTGCGAATGCAAACAATGCACGCGGCATGGTCGGAGTTGCGCCCGAAGCATCGATGGAAGTTTTCGTATCTTGCTGGGAGGAATCCGGGAATCATCACGCTGTGTGCACAAGCTTTACGTTGGCAAAAGCACTGGATGCGTTACTCGATGATCCGCCGCACGTACTGAATATGAGCCTGGCGGGACCTGCCGATCCGCTCGTTCAGCGGCTACTGCTCAAAGCATCTGCTGCGCGGGTTGTGATGGTCGCCGCAAGCACAGCGAATCCGGATGAATCGAACCATTTTCCAGCGAGCATCGATGAAGTGATTGGTGTGGAGACCAGCATGCCTGCGATGGAGGCCCCGGCGGCAATGCCTGTTTCCCATGAGCTCTTTGCCCCGGGGCAACAGATTCTTGTCGCCGTGCCGGAAAACGGATACGACTTTCGCTCCGGCAGTTCCCTGGCGGCGGCGCACGTAAGCGGTGTCGTGGCGTTGTTGTTGTCCGTGTCGCCGGATTTGCCGTTCGCGAAAGTCCAGGAATTGCTGTACCAGTCACAACAAGCCGAATACGCTGATACGCGATCGGTCAACGCGTGTATCGTATTGCACATTGATGATCGCAGTCGCAGCTGCGACTGAAGATCGCGTAATCTAGAACGGCAGAGTAATACTCAGGACCAGGCGCGCATCGGCACGATCCGGCGTGCTGAAAATCGGCACCCAACGATTGCTGTCATGGTAGCGAAGATCGAAATCAAACCTGCCGACGGGTCGTGATATTCCGAGCTGCCAATGGCCATAGGATCGCCCGGCCAGGCTGGAGACATCGTAATATCCCGCCCCGGTTCCCAATACCCAGTCGCTTGCGAATTGCCATTCGGCGTAGATATCGAAATTCTGCGTACTCAAGCCGGTGTTGTAGATATCGGGAGAATACGCGTACTCGAACCAGATTCGATCGCTGTAATTCACGCCAATCGAGTACTCGGTGTAATCGTAATCAATATCGCCTTCTGTGCCGGGATAGGTATACGCAACAATGTTGGTATTCAGTCGCCACTGGTCGGAGAGGTCGAAGCCGTATCCGAGATAGTAGTTGGTCTGCAGATCACGATGCCGATCGGGACCATTGTCGATGTCGACTGATGACACCCAGACCCCCGCGTACAGGCCGGATTCGAATGCCAGGTCAAGACCCAGCTGCCCGGCGGCGTGGCCATCACTCTGAGTTACACCGCGGTAAACGTAGTCGCTGGTGAGCACGAGATAGCCCGACAGGTCCGCAGCCATCCCTGCGCCGGAGATCGGCGCCGCGAGCAGGCACGTGGCAAATTGCAGCAAACGACGCTTTCGCATCGGGTCAGCTCCAGGTGAACAGGACCAGCGAGTATACCGTTATCGCAGAAGCCACTCGATCTTCCGCTGCATGGCTATGGCAGCAGCGAGTTTCGCTGGCCATTTGCGGCACGTCGTGGTCCTATCGGCCTGCAGGCATCGTCATGGAGAAAGTGCCGCACAGATACCGTGTGAAATATACTTACCCGCCTGGACATGAGCAGCGTATTTTACAGAAATCCCAAGCATCAATACCCGCGCGGCCTGCGCGGCGAAGGCGTCTATCTTTACGATGCTTCCGGTAAACAGTACCTCGACGGCAGTGGCGGTGCGGCCGTGACATGTCTCGGCCACAACCATCGCGAGGTCATCGAAGCCATCAAGTCGCAGCTCGACCAACTGGCGTATGCGCACACGGCATTTTTTACGAATGAGCCCCAGGAGCAGCTTGCGGAAAGGCTGTCACAGAGATTCACAGAAGCAGGATCGCGCGTCTACTTCCTGTCCGGGGGTTCCGAGGCCAACGAAACGGCCATCAAGCTCGCGCGGCAATATTGGCTTTCGCAGGGAAAGAAGCAGAAACACATCGTCATCAGCCGCGATCAGAGCTATCACGGTAATACGCTGGGCGCGCTGTCGTTGTCCGGCAATCCCGGGCGGCGGGATATCTTTGCGCCCATGCTGCACGACTGGCCCAGGATTGTGCCGTGCTACGCCTATCGACATCAGCAAGATGATGAGACTGATGATGAGTACGGTATCCGCGCGGCACAGGCCCTCGACGATGCCATACGCGAGCACGGTGCCGAGAATATTGCTGCGTTCATTGCTGAAACCGTTGTTGGCGCGACATTAGGCGCGGTGCCACCGGTCACCGGGTACTTCAGGGCGGTTCGGGAGATTTGTGATCGGCACGATATTCTGCTGATCCTCGATGAAGTCATGGCCGGCAGCGGCCGTGCCGGAACGTACTTCGCGTTCGAGCAGGACGCCGTTTGTCCCGATATCGTTACGCTCGCGAAGGGACTCGGTGGCGGCTACCAGGCGATCGGCGCGACGATAGTACGAGGATTCGTGCACGATTCGATTGTTGATGCGTTCAGCTTCTTTGAGCATGGCCACACCTACGTTGGCCACCCGACGGCGTGTGCGGCAGGTCTGGCGGTTGCGAATGTCATCGACCGGGACGACTTGCTCGCAAACGCCCGCGCGATAAGCGAACTGCTTTTCGGCGAGCTGAAGATTGCGTTCGCCGATCATCCGCACGTTGGTAACATTCGTGGGCGAGGATTGTTGATCGGCGTCGAGCTGGTTGCAGACCGCGAATCGAAAGCGCCGGCTGATCGCTCCCTTGCGGGCCGCATCAAGCAGGCAGCCATGGACCATGGACTGGTTATCTACCCGGGTGCGGGCTCCGCCGATGGCAAAAACGGCGCACATATACTTTTGGCGCCTCCATTTACTTACGATGGTAACAACGTGGAGGAACTGGTCAGCAAGTTGCAAACAGTACTGAAAGGTGTGGGGCTCGGATGACGGACACAATGAAGATCGTTGGCGTGCTCGGCGGCATGGGTCCGGATGCGACGGTCGACTTCATGGCCAAAGTGATTGCGCTGACACCAGCGGACAAAGACCAGGACCATATTCACATGCTGGTCGATCACAATCCCACGGTTCCTAACCGACAAGATGCGATTCTCCATGGCGGCGAGGACCCGGGCCCGGCCATTGCAGCCATGGCGCGGCGCCTCGAAGCCGCAGGCGCGGATTTTCTGGTGATTCCCTGTAATACGGCTTACGTATTTCAATCCAGCATCTTTGATGCGGTGACGATTCCATTGATATCGATCATTGACGAGACGATCAGCGCGATTGGCGAACGGAATCCGGACGTGAGTACCGTTGGCGTGCTTGCAACCGATGGCTGTCTCAAGGCGGACGTCTATCAAAGTGCGTTGCAAATGGCCGGCATTCGCCCGCTGTTGCCCTCGCAACAGGAGCTGCGTGAGCTCATGGATCTGGTGGGCAGGATCAAAGCGGGTCATCAAAGCAGCGCCGTATCTGAGGCGATGCGCAAGCTGGCGAATGCTTTGGTGGAGCAGGGTGCAGAGGCGATTATTGCCGGCTGCACTGAAATCCCCCTCGTTCTCGAACAAACACAACTCGGCGTGCCGCTGCTTGCGTCAACGGATGTTCTTGCGCAAAAGACCGTGCAGCTGGCCCGCGGCGAATTTCCTTTACCAAACCGGGAGTAGCACGTGCTGTTATCCGATTTTCCGAGAGTACCGCTTGCACATCTGCCAACACCGTTGGAACACCTGCCGCGCCTTAGCGAACATCTTGGCGGCCCCGATATTTACGTGAAGCGCGACGACTGTACCGGGCTCGCCACGGGCGGCAACAAGACCCGCAAACTCGAGTTCTCCATGGCCGAGGCATTGCAGCAAGGTGCCGATACGATCGTGACCGTTGGTGCCGTTCAGTCGAACCACGTGCGTCAGACTGCGGCCGCAGCCTGCAAGCTTGGACTCAAGTGTGAGGTGCTGCTTGAACATCGCGTTGCTCATCCAAGCGAGCCCTACGCCAAGTCGGGGAATGTGCTGCTCGACAGGATCTTTGGCGCGAATTTGCGCGAGTATCCGAGTGGCACGGATTTCGAGCTGGCGATGAGCGACGTTGCCGACGAAGTGCGCAGCGCAGGTCGCAAGCCGTACATCATTCCGGGTGGGGCATCGAACAAGGTTGGCGCGCTCGGCTACGTAAACTGTGCGCTCGAGCTCCTGGAGCAAATCCAGGATCAAAGGCTTGATATCGCTCACATTGTGACCGCGACCGGCAGCGCGGGCACGCAGGGCGGGCTCATCGTCGGGCTCAAAGCCATGCAAAGCAACATCCCGTTGCTCGGCATTGGCGTCAACATCCCGCAACAGGCGCAGGAAGAAAAAGTATACGCGTTGGCCTGCGAAACGGCCGAGTACATCGGCAAGCCCGGCTGTGTTGCCCGTGAAGATGTCGTAGCGAATTGCGATTATGTCGGTGAAGGATATGGCGTACCGACCGATTCGATGAATGAGGCAGTGCTGATGCTGGCACGTTACGAGGGTCTGCTGTTCGATCCGGTCTACAGTGGCAAGGGCCTGGCCGGCATGATTGATCTGATACGTAACGGCTCTCTGAGTTCCGGCAATATTGTGTTCCTGCACACCGGCGGCTCGGCTGCATTGTTTGCGTACGTGGATCAATTGCAGACATGACAAACTACGTAGCGCTGTTTCGCGGCATCAATGTTGGGGGCAAGCACATCCTGCCAATGGCGGACCTGCGCAACATTCTCGCGTCACTCGGTTGTGACAAGGTACAAACCTACATTCAAAGCGGCAACGCCGTATTTGCCGCGTCAGCGACAGCGGGTGCGCTGTCAGGAAGAATCGAGGAGGCCATTGATGAGCAGTTCGGCTTTGCGCCTCAGGTGCTGCTGCTGACCGTCGAACGGTTCAGGGAAATCGCGGCTGCCAATCCGTTTGCCGCTGCCGAAAAGACACCGAAGCTGCTACACGTCAGCTTCTTGTCCGAAGCACCGACCGACCCGGATCTGCAAGCACTCACTGAACTCAGGTTGCCCTCCGAACAATTCGCTCTCATAGATAGTGCGTTCTACCTGTATGCACCCGATGGCATCCTGCGATCGAAGATAGCCGGGAAAGTCGATCGATGCCTTGGTGTCTCAACGAGCGCAAGAAACTGGCGTACCGTGTCCAGGCTGCTTGAGTTGGCCCTGCAGCTGTAGCGGAATCGGTTCGTCGACTTCCTCCATGGCAACCTTGACGAGCAGTCGGTTCCGCACGAAGTCGATAATGAAGTCGCGCTGATTGAATAGCCCGGAACCCAGGATCGCACACGGGCCGTCCGCGCGCGTCATTGTGGCCAGTATCCCCAGTTCGGCAATAGCGAACATCTCGTTCCGCCAACGTATGCGTCCTGTCGTCACTTCATCGACTCGCACCCAGGCCACGACCGGCGTGCTCTCGATCGCACCGATTACGAGGTCTCTGTCCCGCGAATAGGCCGGGGTGAGGCCGATGCTCTCCGCTGCAGCCCGATTGATCATATTCAAACCGGCGCCAAGATCGAATACTGCGGGTATTTGGTGTTCACCAAGTCTGGTCTCGATAAGGTAAAGTGCCGCACCGCTTTCCCCGATGTACTCCGGCTCCAGCGGTATAGAGGCCCAACCCCGATAAGACCTGCGGCCGACGAGATCCGGCGGGTACAGACGAATAACACGATCACGTGTGGAGAAACCGACGGCATAGCGGCGCAAAAAGTCGACGCCAAGGATGCCGTCTATCCCGGTGTCGATGGCAGTATTGCCAGGCAACGAGGCGAACCGGGCATCCGCCCAGACTTCGCGACCGACCTCGAGGCGGCTAATTCTCAGCAGGGGGACCCGTCCGGACGTCACTACCCCATGGATCAATACGGATCGGCCTGCAATCGGCTCGATCGCAAGTTCGCTGCGAAGCTCGTCGAAGATTGTGGAGATACTGGCGCCGGTATCCAGCGCGAACCTGAACGGCCCCAGACCGTTTACTTGTGCATCGATGACGATGCGCCCGCTATCCTGGATGTCATAAGGAGTCATGGCGAGCGCACCATCCTCGTCCAGCACGCTGGCGCAACCGCAAAGCACGAAAACCGCCGTGAACCCAAGAATTTTGAGAAGCAGCTTCACAAGACCAATCATACGCGCTTTCGATTTGTAACGGCGACCGGCGCCGCAGTACCTGACGCCAGTCTTCCCGCTCACGACCGTGTCAATCTGCTTCGGCTGATGCAATGCCCAATCGTAGTCGCCGAGCACAAGCTGGTCGTCCTGTGCGGCCTTCAGATCAGATCTCAACCCATATGGATATTACGGCGAGTCGCTGTATCATCCGCCAGCATGCAGCCCGTTATTCGCATCACTGACCTGACCAAGACATACGCGGGCGGCTATGAGGCGCTAAAGGCTGTGAATCTCGAAATCGATCGTGGTGAGATCTTTGGCCTGCTTGGGCCGAATGGTGCGGGTAAGACCACGCTGATCAATATCGTGTGCGGCATTGTCACAAAGACCAGCGGCACGGTTCTTGTCGATGGTTTTGACAATGTCAGCGACTATCGAGAGACCCGTTCCCGCATCGGCCTGGTGCCGCAGGAGTTGCCCACCGAAACCTTCGAGACGCCCCTGAATGTGTGTCGATTCAGCCGCGGCCTGTTTGGTAAGCCGGACAATCCGGAGCACATCGAAAAGGTCCTGAAGTCGCTCTCATTATGGGACAAGAAAGACCAAAAAATGATGCTGCTGTCAGGTGGCATGAAGCGGCGCGTGCTGATTGCCAAGGCGCTGGCACATGAGCCCGACGTCCTGTTTCTCGATGAACCAACGGCCGGCGTGGATGTTGAGTTGCGGCAGGATATGTGGAATGTCGTGCAGTCGTTACGCGAGTCCGGTGTAACCGTGATCCTGACAACGCATTACATCGAAGAGGCGGAACAGCTGGCCGATCGTATCGGCGTCATCAATCACGGTGAGGTCATCATTGTTGAGGAAAAGACCAAACTCATGCGAGAGCTGGGCAAGAAGGAACTCGTGCTGCATCTTACCGATCCGCTGGCCGGTATCCCGACCTCGCTTGGCGATTTTGAGCTCGAGCTAAGCGACGGAGGGTGCGAACTGACGTACCACTACGATACGAAGCGTGACCATACCGGAATCACGTCCCTGCTGGCCGCGCTGCACGATGCCGGAATCAAATTCAACGACCTGAATACTTCACAGAGTTCGCTCGAAGAAATCTTTGTCGGCCTGGTGCACAAGGACTCATGAACTACAACGCAATCAGGGCGATCTACCGCACGGAAATGGCGCGCATGATGCGAACCGTCGTGCAGAGCATCGTCGCACCTGTCTTGTCGACATCGCTGTACTTCGTGATCTTCGGCGCGGCGATCGGCTCACGCATCACCGAGATTGATGGCGTCAGTTACGGCGCGTTCATAGTCCCGGGCCTGATCATGCTGTCGATAATGACCGAGAGTATTTCCAATTCGTCATTTGCGATTTACTTTCCGAAATTCTCGGGCACGATCTTCGAGCTGTTGTCGGCCCCGGTATCATTTGTTGAAGTCCTGCTCGGCTATGTCGGCGCAGCCGCGACGAAGTCTGTGATCATCGGCGTGATCATTCTGGCAACTGCGAGCTTCTTTGTGACGATCGAAGTGGCTCACCCGGCGATCATGCTGCTGTTTCTCGTCCTGATCTCGGTGTCATTCAGTCTGTTCGGCTTCATACTCGGCGTATGGGCGGACGGTTGGGAGAAGCTCACCATTGTGCCGATACTCGTCATCATGCCGCTCACGTTTCTTGGTGGCACGTTCTACTCAATCAGCATGCTACCGCCAGCCTGGCAAACTGTTAGCCTGTTCAATCCGATCGTTTACCTGATCAGCGGTTTTCGCTGGAGTTTTTACGAGAATGCCGACGTTGCAATCGGTCTGAGCCTGGGCATGGCAATCACCTTCCTGTCACTCTGCCTGATCGCGATCTGGTGGATCTTCAAGACGGGCTACAAGCTGCGAAACTAGTACCTCGTCGGCTCCAGGATCTGTCGCAGCGAATCTTCTTCCAGGCAATAACAGGAATACGGCTTGCCAATCCGTTCAATGCACACCGGCGTTTGGTGCGCCGGGCAGTTGAGCATTTCGCCGATCTCGGCCATGTCGGGCCGGGGGCGGAATTCGGCTGGCCCCTGAGTCGCGCAGCCGGCGAGCAAAGCAACGCCGAATATTGCCAAAAAGCGGTTTACGGTTATCTCGCGGGACATAAACGTCGGGCCCTCCCGTTGCGGGATATAGACCTCAGGATGACACCGGCGTTCCGCTACTCCTGTATCAGTGTGTATTCGTCGATAACCTCGTTGATGGCTGCGCGGCACACCAGGCAGAAATAGTCGGTACGCGTGAACATCAGACAGTTTTGCTCCGAGCGGTAGAATCCTTCGGATTCGTAGTTCGCACCCTCAAACGCGCCAACTGAGTTGCGGTACTCGGACGTCGAGAACAGCCGTTCGACGTGGTCTTTCGTGAAGCGAAACAGTTCGTTCATCTCGGCCTCGGAGACGTTTTCCGCCCGCATCCTGGCACGTCTTTCCTGCACCGCGATAGAGTGCTCCTCGAACTCGGCTTTTGGCCAGGGTGTCGGCAGCGGCGTGTTCGGTGCCACGAGGTGCTTCCATTTCAGGGCTTCAGGATTCAACAGCGCGGTCACATTGGGCTCGTAGGGTTCGACGATTTCGAGCGGCGACTCATAGGCGACCGAGCTCGTGTAGTACTCGTCGGCCAGGCCTGCAAAATGATGGCCGAACTCATGCACAAACAAATAGGGGGCCCATTCGCTGTTCGCCGCAGCGGTGCTAAACAGGCCGTAGATGCCACCGCCACCGTAGGTCTCGGTGTTGGTGAGGATTTCAATGAAATCGTACGGTGTCGACGATGCGACGCGACGCATTTTCTTGTTGTCGAAGGTCAGTACGTAGCGTTCGGAACGAAACGAGTCATAGCGCGCACCGATCGGAGAATCGCGGTAGGTGTTGGTCGATGGGCGCGAAACACCGGATTCGGCGGCAGCCGGCGCCAGCGCCCAGACGTTGAAATCGTCTTTACGCTCCTTGAACGGTGAGGTGGCAAAGAGAATCTCGGTTAACTCATGTGCTTTGGCGATGAATTGTTCGTGTTCGTCGGCGGTGTAACCATCGCCGAGCAACAGCAGGTCGACTTTTTCGCCAGGATCGCCACTTTCATGTATGGCAACGACCTGATCGGCATACATTGCTGACTCGCGATGCACCATGTAGTCGTCGGGGTCGAGCCTGATTCGCCAAATTTCCGCAAACGCATTACCCGGACCGCGTTTCTTCAGCACGACATCGAATTCCGAGTCGTGCATTGGAAACCGCAGTGACTCGTGAAATGTGCGATTGATGTTGCGCGCCTCGCCCGTCGTTTCCCACTCGCCGTAAATGCTGCTGAAACTCCTGGACCATGCGATCTCATCAGTCTCTGCATCCACGATTTCGAACGCGTACTTGCCGCGTAAGGTCGTGTCGAGCGGCTGGTGCATGTTGCCGGTCCAGGGCATCGGTTCGATGACCACCTGGTCCAGGCTGAACAATTCGGTTTCGGCATTACCCGTGTGGAAATAGTCGAGCCGCATGGTTGCGGGTGTCTCAACCGCGTTGGCGGCTGCGCACAGCGACATCGCAATGGCGGCGCAGATCGTTGCAAGTCTCATCGTATTCCCCTGAAGTGGGTATGCTAAGGTAATGCAGATAGCGTACCAAAAACAGAAAAAAACGTGTCGCGATATCTTTACATTGCCGCGCTCGTAGTTGCGGGCGAAATGGTGTTCGGTCTGCCATTTCATACGGCGCGGTTCTTCCGTCCGACCCTGCTCGAGGTCCTCAGCTTCACGAACACACAGCTTGGTGATGTCTTTGCCGTTTACGGGGTAACGGCCATGCTGAGCTATTTCCCAGGCGGTGCGCTCGCGGACCGGTTCTCCGCGCGCTTCCTGTTGACGGCCTCGTTGGTGGCGACAGGTTGTGGTGGCTTGTACATGGCAACGCTTCCCGGGCCATTTCAAATGGCATTGTTGTACGGCTTCTGGGGAGTCACGACGATCTTCCTGTTTTGGGGCGCATTAATCCGGGCAACGCGCGAATGGGGAGGGCAGTCTGCGCAAGGGGCGGCGTTCGGCGTCCTCGAAGCGGGGCGCGGCGTTGCAGCCGCAGTTGTCTCCAGCGCGATGGTCGTCGTACTGGCATGGTACCTGCCTGAAGAAGCGTCGCTGGCGACAGAAGAGGCTCGCCGCAACGGTTTTCGCATGATCGTTCTTGGCTACACCACCGTCGCGTTTGCAGTTGCTGCCCTGACGTGGTTTGTCATTCCTGATCCGGGCCAGGATTCGCGGGTCAGGCACAACCCCTTCCCAAACATGGCAATTGTGATTCGGCAGCCGATCGTCTGGGCGCAGGCGGCAATCGTTATTTGCGCCTACTGCTGCTTCAAGGCAAGTGACTACTATTCGCTGTATGCCGTTCAGGTCCTCGGCATGAATGAGGTCGAAGCGGCGAGGCTCGCATCTCATGCTGCCTATATCCGGCCGGTCGCAGCGCTGTCGGCGGGCCTGATTGCCGATCGTTTTGCTGCGACCCGATCGATTGGGCTGGCTTTCGTCATTCTCGTGATGGTTTATGCGGTGTTGTCGGTGTCCATGCCCGATACGATCGCTGCGGCATTCATATACCTGAACCTTGGCATCAGTTTGTTCGCCGTATTCGCCTTGCGGGGCATCTACTTCGCCTTGTTGCAGGAAACGCGTACGCCCCGGCATATAACCGGGGCCGCGGTTGGCATGATTTCACTGGTGGGATACACGCCAGAAGTCTTCTTTGCTCCTGTCGCGGGACGTATTCTCGATGCGACTCCCGGCCCCGGTGGGTTTCAGAACCTCTTCCTGCTGCTTGTCGCCATCGCGGTCCTTGGAGTGATCTTCGTCGCGTGGCTGCTCTGGCTGAAACGAAATAATCTGCGCGCCGAACGGGTCTGATGATTATCGGCGCAATCCAAAGGTCAGTGCCACCATGCCAATAAACAACAGTGTCAGAGAGCAGTTTCGTCGCAATGCGGTAGCGATCATCAGCCTTGCGGTAGCGATCACAGGTCTTAGCTATAACACATGGCGTAATGAAGCGAGCGAGGACAACCGGACGCAGCGGCTGGTGTCCATCGAAGTGTTAATGAGGCTGGCCGATTTGCAGCGTTTGGTGTGGCATCATCACTGGGACAAAGATACTGAAGATCGGGGCAACCTGAGGACGGGCTGGACCCTGGTTCTCGTCATTAAGGACATCAGCCAGATCCTCGGTGACCCGCTGCCCGAGTCTACCCAGGCACTGTGGCGGATCTGGGGCGAACACGCGGATACGCTGGAAAACAGCAGGGCAGCGGAAACGGCTATTATTGATGCCATTAATGTCGTGCGTGCCGACGCGCTCGCACTACTACAGGAACTCGATTAGCAGCTTCGGACTATGCAGACAAAAATTCTCATGATGCTCAGCGCCGTCTTCCTGGCACTGCTCGGCCTGGCCACTTCCTACTGGCCGGATAAAGTCCTCGGGATGCACGGCACGGTTCCTGACAACGCGACGCTATTGCTGATCCAGATGATGGGGGCGTTATACCTTGGGTTCGCCATCCTGAATTGGACGGCACGAGGCGTGCTGATCGGTGGCATTTATGCGCGACCGCTCGCGCTCGGCAATTTGCTGCATTTTGCGATGGTTGCCGTCATGTTGATAAAAGCGGCGATAAAATTCGGCGCCGTGCCACTGGCGACCAGCGCGGTCGTGTTTTCGGCTTTCGCGATCTGGTTTGGTGTCGTGCTTTTTACCAGTCCGGTGCGCGCGCCTCAGTCGCAAGGGTGAATGAGCTTATTGGCTCAAGCGCTGCTCGTACTGTGCCTCCAGTTGAGTCTGCGTCTTCCAGAAGGGGCGAGGTTCGCGTCCGTTGAGCACATCGACGAGAATATCGAGATGGGTGTGCCAACCGCCGCAGACACTCAGGACCTCGTCACCCGAATTGAGTCGTGTGTGCGTTAGGACCAGCCGTACCTTGTCATCCTGCTCCTCGAGTTCGTAGCAGACCTCTGAGCTTTGATCGTCAAATACCCAGGTGTGTGCAAGAACACGCGGCGGTTCGTAACGGGTAACGGTGCCGGAGAAGCAGACTTTTTCAGGCATGTCATTGTATTTCGCCGGTCGCTCGATGTCGGCGTCGCTGGATAGAGAAGCGTTGTGGAAATGCATCTCGACTTTGCCCCCGATATCAGAATCGGTGTTGCCGCCACACAGCCACTTCGCGCGTTTATCACTGTCAACCAGGTAGCCCCATACGCGTTCGATCGGCCCGGGGAGCAAGCGCTCGAATCGTACGGTGTTTGCATTCAATAGTTCGCCATAGTCACTCATGTTCTACTCCTGTTCGTTAAGCGCGCGCTCCAGCTTGTCGAGTCGTTGCGACCAGAATTTCTGGACCTCGCGGAGCCAGTTATCCATCTCGTCAAGACCACCGTCGCTGAGCCGGTAAATGCGCCGCTGTGCAGCGGGGCGCGAGGTCACGATGCCCGCGTCACGCAGCACCTTCAGGTGCTGCGATACGGCCGGCCGGCTCATGGCGAACTGATCGGCGAGGCTGCCAAATGAGGTTTCGCCTGCGGCAAGCGTCTCGACAATCTGTCGCCGAGTCGGGTCGGCAAGGGCAATGAACGTATCCATGCCGCTAGTATAAGTAATCGCTTAATTAAGTCAAGTCTTATTTAAGGTATCAGATCGAAGCCGATAATCAGCGGATCATGGTCCGAGGCCCGGTAGGGTTCGTTGCCATCGAAAAGCCTGGGGTCACGATCGAACTCGAGGTTGTAATCAAGTACTCGCGGTTCGTCAGCATTGATGTGCCATTCGACGACTGCAGCGACCTGTGACGTCAGGCCTGCCGTGGCCAGCGCATGATCGAGCGCGCCGGATTGGCCGTCGAATACGAACGAGTAGGTATCGAGCCCGGCCGCATGTTCGGCCAGGTTGGTGAATCCGGCATTCTTCAAGACCGACAGCGGGTCCTCGAGCAAGTACGCGTTCAAGTCGCCAATGATCAGCGCATCCGTATCACCGCTGCCGGTTGGGTCGGTGACAATCCACTCGGCCAGTGCGGTTGCCGCGGCCGTTCGGGTTGCATTGCAGTTGCCCTGACCGTCGCCAAGATTCGGGTCGCCGTCGTCGTCGCAATCCGAGCCTTTCGATTTGAGGTGATTGACGACGACGGTGAGTCGGGCGCCGTTCGATATCTGGTCGAACGTCTGTGCGAATGCGGGCCTGTTTCTGGCATCGTTGAAGCGGGCATCGACACTCGAGTCGAGAATCGCAGCTTCACCCACAAGCGTGACTGTTGCGGTGTCGAACAGAAAACCGGTCTTGATGGCATCGTCGCCAATCGTCCCTGTGTCGACAAAAGCGTAGCGGCCCGCTTCGAGTGCCGCATTCAGACCATCGACAATGAGTCGTATCGACTCGCTGGCATTGTTCTCCAGTTCCATCAGGCCGACGACATCCGCATTCAGCATACGCAATGCCGTTATCGTCTTCTCGAGCTGACGATTCAGTTCCTGCGGGCTATCGGCACCACGACAGTTGTCCGTACCTGTCGGTCCGCATACGGGTCGTCCTGTGTCCATGCCCGAAAAGAAATTCAGTACGTTAAAACTCGCGACGCGAAAAGAGCCGTCCAATTCCGGCTCCGCCGGCCTCGGGTTTGTCGATTCGAACAAGGGATCTGTTGTCGGCATCAGTCGATAGGCTTCGGTGCCATCCGGGCCGCTGCCCCTGGAAAAACGCACAACACCGGTCAGGCCGGTAATCTGATCGCCGACGCGTATGGAATAGTCTGCCGTTGCGCCCGCAGTGAGATACCGGATCGGTTTTTCGTTGGCGGCGCGTGATCCGTCGTCGAGCAGGATACGTCGCGCGGCGAGCATCGCCCGATACGCTTCAAAACCGGCAACATCGGGCGGGTTGCGATTGGTGAACTGGAACTGTCTGCCACCCTGCGCCAACGTAACTTCGCCGAATCTGTCCAACTCGCGCAGGTCCGAAACCGTCAGCGTCTGTGGAAAGCGCACCAGCATGCCCTCGTAGCGCTCCAGGTCTGCGATGAGAACGCTGTCGCTGTTGCTGCTTGTCGCTGACACCGGCAGACTGATGTTGACCGGAAGCAGTTCTCCGTTGCCGGTTATTCTGACGCTGCTCGCGATGACCTGTGTTTCGCCAAAGAACTCGTCGACCGTTCCTTCGACGCGGACGACATCGCCGGAATTCACGTCAAGCGTTGGCTTGTCGCCGTCAAACACGAAAATGCCGTCGGATGTTGCAGGGTCTGCATCCGGAGCGTTCTGCACATAGAAACCGCCAAGATCGCGACCACGGTCGGCGTCACCGTACTGAAAATCTCCAGTGACAATACCCTCGACCGTGACGTCCCGGCCTTTGAACGGACTGGACGCGCCGCTTCCCTGCACGTCGTAGATGGCTGTTACAGGCGTCTCACCGGCTGCGGGTGCTGATGCGCCACCGGAGCCACTGCCGCACGCCGCCAGCAGTACGGCTAAAAACAGGAGGTAATGGCGCATCCGGCTATTCTAGCTGGTTCGTCGAAATAAAGTTTCAAACTCAGCGGCCGCTGCGGTAGGGGGCCGATACGTGTCAGAACTGGACGCCGCTATGGAACGGCTGCTTTTTCCCGTACCGGCCGCTCGTCGCACGTTCAATCACGACGATCGGCATCCAATTCTATCGTACTAGCGCGTCAAGCTGTTTCACATCGAGACCTGCGTCGCGATAGTAGTTGCGACATACTTCAAGTATCGAAAACCCATCCTCATATGCAGCAAATCCTCCGTCGACGGGATTATCCAGATAGATCAGTCCGCCCTCGACCATGAACATGATGAGAGCCGGCTCCGGTGAATCGTCTGTCACGACCAAAGTGTGCGCCTCGCCCGCAGGTTCATAGATAAACGTTCCAGGCTTTGCGACCCAATCATGTTCCAAGTAACGCCAATGGCCTTGTAATGTGTAACCGCGCACAGTACCAACGTGATAGTGAACACCAAGTTGTGCTCCGGGCAACCCCTTCAACAAGACGCTGAAACCGCCTGATGTGACGTTGAAGCAACATGGCTGAAACCACACTCCATCGGCATACGGGACCCATAACTGCTCATTATCGATATCGGTATTTGCCACAAAATGGCCGCGGCTTCGGGCGCCTTGCTCGAGACCATCGTTAACACTGTTAAATGACTGAATTGGCATTTCGTATCCCCTTGTTGTTTTTATTCTGTGTGTCTGCCGACACTTTCGAAAGTCTGCTTTGGGTTACAATCCGACATCTTACCTCAGATTGTTCGATCGGCGGCTATGCGATGTGAAGCAGTGATTCGAAGGCCAGAACTTTGAAAACTCCGTTTGAACGTCTGCTCTTTTTAATACCAGTCGTTCGTTCATGTTCCTGGTGGCCGACTGCCGTCGACCAGAAGCGGGCCTCCATTTGACGGGCCGTCGCGAATTCAGCTGTCCACCCCGCTGAGCAGTTTCCATCGAGCGAGGCTTTCGTCCGACCAGTATTTCTCGCGGTTGTAATATTTTTCGACTGCGTTGTGTCCCGCCGGGATTTCCACCCAAG
>JAOTVR010000012.1 GCA_029863305.1 Gammaproteobacteria bacterium
AGTCGACGCGGCGTGGCGATGGATCGACGGCATCGTCGCGGGCTGGGAAGAGGCGGGGCAGACAACCGAAGCTTATGTGGCCGGGTCGTGGGGCCCAACGGCGTCATCGGTCTTACTCGATCGTGACGGACGCGCCTGGTATCCGGACCGCTGAACGGAGTTAATAATGGAACATTTTTATAAGAGCCGTGCCGAGGCGGCCAGCGCCGCAGCGGTTCGCATCAGCCAGGCCCTGCACAAACGCCTGGAGCAGCAGGCGGAGGCATCTCTGGTCGTGAGTGGCGGAACGTCCCCCGAGCGCTGCCTGGAGGAATTGTCCACGGCGAATCTCGACTGGCAGCGAGTGCATGTATTGTTGAGCGACGAACGCTGGGTGGCGGCAGACGACGATAGCAGTAATCAGAAGTTCATCGAACGGACGCTCCTGCAGGGACCTGCCGCGGCGGCCACACTGCACGGCGTGTACCAGGCGGGTATCGACATCGCAGAGCGTTGCGATGATCTGGACGAGGCGATTCGCCAGCTACCGTTTCCGTTCGCCTGCTCACTGATCGGCATGGGAGAAGATGGCCATTTCGCATCGCTGTTTCCCGACGCCGAAAACCTCAAAGCGGGCCTGGATGTCGATTACCCGGGTCTGTGTTTGCCGGTTAGCACGGCCGCGAGTCCGCACCCGAGAGTCAGTCTGACGCTTGCGGCAATATCGCGCAGCGATGAAGTGGTGCTGTTGTTTTTCGGCGCCGCCAAACGTGATATTTACGAGCAGGCGAAGCTGAAATCAAATGGCTATCCGGTGGCCTGGCTCCTGCTGCAGAAGCGCGCGCCTGTGCACGTATTCTGGGCGCCCTAGAGAGAATCGATAATGAATAAAGTGGTTGAGCGCGTAACACGGCGCATTCAAAAACGCAGTGAAAAATCGCGTGGCGATTACCTGGCACGTATTCAGGCGGCCGCGAGCGAGGGGCCGACACGCGGTTCCTTGTCGTGCAGCAATCTCGCGCATGGCATGGCCGCCTGTGGGCAAGCGGATAAAGACGCTCTGGCGGGCAATGTGACGCCGAATGTTGGCATTATCTCGGCCTACAACGACATGCTGAGCGCACACCAGCCGTTCGCAACTTATCCACAACTCATCAAACAGACGGCCGCCGCCGAGGGCGCGGTCGCGCAATTCGCCGGCGGCGTGCCGGCAATGTGTGACGGCGTCACGCAAGGGCAGGATGGTATGGACCTGTCGCTGTTCAGTCGCGATGTCATCGCAATGTCCACGGCGGTCGCATTGTCGCACAACATGTTCGACGCGGCCTTGTGCCTCGGTATCTGCGACAAGATCGTTCCGGGGCTGCTCATCGGCTCACTCTCGTTCGGCCACCTGCCGGTTGCTTTTGTGCCGGCGGGGCCGATGGTGTCGGGCTTGTCGAACAAGGAAAAAGCGCGGGTCCGTGAGGAATATGCGGCTGGCAGGATCGGCAGAGACGATCTGCTCGCGGCCGAGTCGGCGTCGTACCACTCGCCCGGAACCTGTACGTTCTACGGCACGGCGAACAGCAACCAGATGCTCATGGAGTTCATGGGATTGCAATTACCCGGCGGCTCGTTCGTCAATCCCGGATCGGAGCTGCGGGATCAACTGACGGCGGAGGCCGTGCGTACGGTTCTTGGCATTACCAGCCTCGGCGAACATTACACTCCGCTTGGTCATATCGTCGACGAGAAAGCGATCGTCAATGCACTGGTGGGCTTGCTCGCGAGCGGCGGTTCGACAAACCACACGTTGCACCTGGTTGCGATCGCTGCGGCTGCCGGTGTGATCATCGATTGGGACGATTTCGGCGACTTGTCCGCTGAGGTTCCGCTGCTGGCTCGGGTCTATCCGAACGGCCTTGCCGACGTGAATCACTTTCACGCAGCAGGCGGACTCGGCTACATGATCGCTCAGCTTCTCGACGCGGGTTTATTGCACGAGGAGGTGCGAACGATACTCGGCGAAGGTCTGCGAAAGTTCTGTGTCGAGCCCGTGCTGGATGATGGCCAGCTCAAATGGCGAGGCTCGCAAGCGAAGTCGCTCGACAATGAGATTTTGCGGCCCGTAGACGATCCGTTCGACAAAGAAGGCGGTCTGCGTGTGGTTGAAGGCAATGTCGGTCGGGCGATCGTTAAGGTGTCCGCCGTGTCGGAAGAACATCACAGCATCATGGCCCCGGCACGCGTTTTTGACTCGCAGGCGGCGTTCACCGATGCGTTTAACGCCGGGCAGCTGGATATGGACTTCGTCGCGGTTCTGCCTCATCAGGGTCCGAGCGCCAACGGCATGCCTGAACTGCACAAATTGACGCCGTACCTTGGCGTGCTTCAGAACCGCAAATTCAAAGTGGCATTGCTGACGGACGGACGAATGTCGGGCGCATCGGGCAAGGTACTGGCGGCCATTCAGGTGGTCCCCGAGGCCGCCAAGGACGGCATCCTCGGCAAGATCAAAGACGGCGATATGATCACCATCGATGCGGTAAGCGGAGAATTGACGGTCTCGGCTGATGACGACCCGGCGGCGCGATCGGCACCATCTGTGGATCTTTCTGCGAAGCGTGCGGGCATGGGCCGCGAACTGTTTGCGGCGTTTCGTGAACGGGTCAGCAGTGCCGAAACGGGCGCGACGGTATTTGCTGTCGAGTGACCGGATGCGGCCCGGCCCGGCATATGAGAGCATGATAACTCCCGTTCTTGGCAGGATGATCGATGGCTGATTCGAGTTTGCTGATCGGTGATATCGGCGGCACCAACGCAAGGTTTGCGCTGGCGGACGACACGGCACCGGGCTTTTTCGATGAGAAGACGCTGCGATGCGCGGACTTCAATTCAGCCGAATTGGCGATCAGACACTACCTGGAGAGTGTCGGCCGCACCTCACCGGACGTCATCTGTCTCGCTGCGGCCGGTCCGGTTGTCGAAAATCGGATTCGAATGACGAATAACCACTGGACCCTGACGACTGCGGAGATCGCCGCAGAGTTTTCGACGAATTCGGTGCGCCTGCTGAATGATTTTCATGCGATCGCGTACTGCATTCCCTTCCTGACCGATGACGATTGCGCACCGATCGATCTGCCGGAACCGAGGTCGCTGCCCGCAACTGATTATACGATTGCCATTCTCGGGCCGGGTACCGGGCTGGGCGCTGTCGGTCTGCGCAAGCATGGCGAGCATTTGATACCGATCGCGGGCGAGGCGAGTCACGGCGGGTTTGCGCCCGAGACCCGGGTGCAACTCGATATCCTTATGGCCCTGCGCGAACGGTTCGACCGTGTATCGTCGGAACGTGTTGTGTCGGGCCCAGGTCTGGAGAATATCTATTGGGCGCTTGGCCAGATTCACGGCGAAAAGCTGCCGAAACTGACTGCCGCTGAGATTTTCGCCAAGGCTGGTGACAATAGTGATCCGCATGCGGCGGAGGCTGTAGCGCTGTTCTTCGAAATTCTGGGACAAGTCGCTGGTGATCTCGCACTGACACTCGGTGCCGAAGATGGTGTGTATATCGCTGGTGGAATCGTGAAGCGCTACCCTGATCTGCTGGCCAACAGCCGCTTCAGATCCGGTTTCGAAAGCAAAGGGACCCACCGCTCCTTAATGGAACGAATACCGACTCAGCTGATACTGCATGAGCAACCCGGGTTGCTCGGCGCCGCTTATTGCGCGCTGGAATTATTGCGGGCTACCGAAGTGATGCCAACGTCGTGACGCGGAAACTCATCCGCGTCGATCGTTTCGAGGTAACCGTGCCAGGCGGCGTAGCCGATGACAGGAATGATCACGATCAGCCCGACGAAGGCCGTGACCAGCCCAAGCAACAGGCTCGCGACAATCATCGTTAGCCACAGCGCCATTGCGCCTTTGTTGCGCAGTACCGCGTTGATCGAGGTAACGATCGCCGTGATGCTATCGACATCGCGGTGCATGATCATGGGCAGCGAGAAAGCGCTGGCACAGAATGTAGCGGCAGCGAAGACGGAGCCGACCAGGCTGCCGAATGCGAGATAGGGCAGCAGGTCACGAACTGTCTGCTCGCCGTCGGTGGGGAAAAATACCGTAACCATGACGGCGGCACGCGCCCAGACGAGAAAGATGACCAGCAATATGATCGCGAAGATCATCTCGTTGCCCAGGTGGCGTCTGAACGCGGCTCGCAGGCTGCGTGCCAGGAGCGGTGGCTGGCCGCGCTCGATTTGTGCGCTGATCGCATACAGGCCTATGCAGGTGAGCGGCGCGAGAAACACGAAGCCGCCAAGCATCGCGAACATGATCCACTGACTGCCCTTGAGCCAGGCGAGAAGACTGACAACCGCAATCATCAGAGCAACCGCGAGTCCATAGACCAGGCTTTGCTGCGGAGCCTGCAGCAGATCCGATATGCCGAGCCGAACCCAGCGAAACGGTGCCCAGGGCGACAATTTGCGGCACGGCGCCACGAACGGCATTTTGTCACGATCGATATCGTTTTGAGTGTCATCGGTCATCGGCAGATCCCCCTCACTGTGTAATCATCGACGATCCCGAAAGCTCAGGCAACTGCGGTCGGGTCGAAACCCCGGCTCTGACCTCCGCTGGTCAATCGCGTTAATATTACGCTCATGAAACTCGTCGGTACGCCCGATTCACCGTTTGTCCGTTACGTGGCGGAAGCTGGTGCCGCAGATTCCGGCCGGTCTGACCGAGTGATCATCCGGCGGTTGCTCGCCGTCGCGCTGGCCGTCTTATTGCCGTCGCCACTGTTTGCGACAACGGTTGTCGTTACGACCGACGCGGGTCAGACACTGGCGACGGCGATGGTGACGCGCACTGTCGCTGGTGCCGATGACGTCGATACCTCAGACAACGGCTATCCACAGCCCGGTCTGGTCAATAAAGTAGCGCCGCAACATACGCGATTCACCGACGCCGCGGGTAGCGTGACTTTTGCTCCGCTGGCTATCGAAGGAAAGCGAAGCTTCCGGATTCGCAAACAAGGCTATGCCGACGCAACCGTCACTGCCGATACCGACGGTACGACGCTCGTAGTCACATTGCAGGCGCTTGAAGATCCCAAGGCGCTCGCTGAGAGCAAACCCGCGAACCTGTGGCTGTCGAAACTCGAATTCAACTGGGCAGAAGAGCCGGGCAAGGCGCGCGAACACTTCCTGCTGCACTGTGGTTTTTGCCACCAGCAGGCATCCGTATTCATGCGCGCGCCACGCACCGAGGAGCAATGGGTCGACGTTCTTGAGCGCATGGAAGCCTACGGTGCGATGGCTGCGGCAGACTTTATCGAGGACGCCGCGGCCGGACTCGTCGAGTCCTACGCCGATCTGAATCGCCGCCACGCCGACCTGCCGGCATTCGAGGAGTGGGATGAAGACCTGGCAGCGGCAACGATCACCGAATGGCCGATCGGTGATGGATTTTCTCAGATGCACGACTTCATCGTGCATCCAAACGGCAAGGTTTACGTCGGCGACAACCTGATGGATCGCATCTATGCCTTCGACCCGGTCAACCATAGCTACGAGGTGTTCAAGGTACCACACGACGCCGACGCGCAACGCGGCGGGATTCTCGGCAATCGAATGGGTACGTACCCGAAAACAGACAATTACATGGGTGTGCATTCGTTCGCGATCTCGCCAAGAGACGGGCACATCTTTCTGACGCCGTCAATGCAACGTGAACTCGTTGAGTTCGACCCGGACAATGGCAGGTTCCTGCGCCACAAGATGGACGACGGTTTCTATCCACACACGATTCGTGTCGACCACAAGGACCGCGTCTGGTTTACCCTGGCCTTGAGTTCGCAGGTCGCCATGTTCGACCGGGAGACGAAAGCATTTACCTACTACGATCTGCCGACGCGTGGCGTCAAGGAATGGGCAGCACTCAAGATAATCAGGTTTCGGCTCGGCCATGGTTACGTCGGCAGTCGTCCGGACTTCGACTGGATAACGACCGGCTTCCCGATGCCCTACGGCATCGATGTCTCTCCTGTCGACGGCTCAGTATGGGTGGCCCGCCTCTATGCCAATGACATCGCGAAGATCGATCCCGGGAGCGGTGATGTCACGATGATCGAAACGCCTTTCGATGGGCCGCGGCGATTGCGAATCGATGCAGATGGTCATGTATGGGTTGTTGCCTTCCCCGAGGGCAAAATCGCCAGGTACGATCCTGTGGTTGAAGAATTTTCGATGCTCGAATTGCCGGTTGTCAGCGAAACACCGTATGCGCTGAACATCGACCGCAAGCGTGGAGTGGTCTGGGTGAACGGCAATCAATCCGACACGATCATGTCGTTGCATATTGAGAGCAATACCTGGCGCGTGTTCCCGATGTCTCGCAAACGCACGTTTACACGCGACGCCGAGATTGCGGAGGATGGCAGTGTCTACACGAGCAACTCGCATTTTCCGGGCTGGATGATCGAAGGCGGGCAACCGACTCTGATTCGAATCGACCCTGGCCGGCCTGCCGATCCGGTTGCAGTGCAGGGCCGCGAATTGTATGAGCAGCACTGCGATGCCTGTCACTCTCTGCCGGATGTGAAAGCACCCGGCGTCGCGACGCTCAGACAAATGCCATTCACGCGTCTCGCGCGGTCGCTCGAGTTTGGCATCATGATGCAGCAAGCCGCGCATCTGAGCGCCGATGAGCGATTTGCGATTTCAAAGTATCTGAGCAGCGACAGCAGCACGATTCGCGATCAATGGATTGCAGCGCGCACATGCCGGCTCCGCAAGCCCGTCGAGTTGGGTGCAACAGGAAGCCGTGGCTGGGGTCTTGATTCGGGTAATCGCCGCGCGATCGAGAGTGGCGTTAGCATCTCACCCGACGATGTCGACGATCTCGAACTCAAATGGTCGCTGGCGATTCCGGGTGCGACGGAAATGCGCTCCCAACCCGTGGCGGCTGCCGGCGTCCTTTTCCTGGGCACATCGAATGGCAACGTTTTCGCGATCGATCAGGACAGTGGCTGCATCCGCTGGCGTTTTGTGGCGGACAGTTCGATTCGCTCATCACTGAATCTCGATACGACCAGCGATGGCAAGCCGATCTTGTTTTTTGCAGATGATCTCGGCACGGTCTATGCGATCACCGCGGACCGCGGGCTGTTGCGCTGGAAGACATCGCTGCGCTGGTTTCCGATGTCGATCATCAGTGGTTCGCTGGCGTTTCACGAAGACCGGCTGTTCGTTCCGATTTCGACGTTCGAGACCGCGCTTGCAGGGCTGGACAGCTATCCATGCTGTCGTTCCCACGGTGGGGTTGCGGCACTCGATGCCAGCAATGGTGCCGTGATCTGGGAGTACCACACGACGGCGGCAGCGAAGGAGCACGGTGAAACCAGCGCGGGCACGGCCGTCTGGGGTCCGTCGGGTGCTGCGGTCTGGACGACACCCGCTGTCGATGCGAAACGCGGACTCTTATATATAGGTACGGCGCAAAACATGTCGCCACCCGCTACACACAACAGCGACTCGGTCGTGGCCCTGGACATCGAATCGGGTGCGGAGCAGTGGGTCTTCCAGGCACTGGCAGGCGACATCTGGAACGTGGCATGCCACCTTGGCGGCGCCAATTGTCCCGAGAATGCCGGACCCGATTTCGACTTTGGCGGTGCGATCACTTTGACACAGGACTCGAAGGGCAGGGACGTTATTGTTGCCGGCCAGAAATCGGGGATTGTTCACGCGTTGGATCCGGATAAGGCCGGGTCTGTCTTGTGGCAACGCCGCTTGAGTATGGGCACCTCCAATGGCGGCGTACACTGGGGTGTTGCGACACATGACGACAGGGTCTGGGCAAGCATTGCCGACCCACCACGACAACGCGAGGGTTATGTGCCGCGTCCAGGGGTGCACGCTCTAAGCCTGTTCGATGGCGAGCCCGTCTGGTCGCATCTTGTTGAGCGCGATTGTGATTTTGATCCTTCTGCTGCGCCGCGCGTCGGTCTGGCTGCAATGCGTGACGCCGCACCCCGAAACCCATGGCCCGACTGTTCCTTTTACTATGGCCATTCGGCTGCGCCCGTCTATGCCAACGGAGTGGTTTACGCCGGAGCCCTGGATGGCAAGCTGAGAATATTCGACGCCATGTCGGGGACAGTGCTGCGCATCATCAATACGAATCGCGGATACGAGGCAGACAATGGTGTGCAGGGCCATGGTGGGGCCATCGATCTGAGCGGGGTCGTTGTTGATGGCAAGCGACTCTTTGTGCTTTCCGGTTACGGCATGTTCGGGCAAATGCCCGGCAACGTATTGCTCGCTTACGAAGTCACGCCCTGATTTGACAATAACCCTTTTTCTCTTATGCCGGGCTGTCAACGGCCTCCGGTAACGCGCGTTGTACCTGGTGAAGACATGACTTGGTACGGATACAACGGAGAATTGACATGGATATCAGGAAAACAGTAACGATCGCAGTCGTATTGCTCGTCATCAGCGGCGCCGTTTGGGCGGATACCGGCGACCAGGTCGAGCAGGCCCTCGACAATCGCGGTGACCGAATCGAAAATCGTCTCGACCGAAAAGGCGACCGCATTGATCACCGCCTGGACAGGAAGGGTGATCGCATCGATCAGCGCCTCGACCGCAAATCGGATCGTGCAGACGCGGCCGGTCGCGACCGTCTGTCTGACCGCCTCGATAGAAAAGGCGACCGGATTGACCGGCGGCTTGACAAGAAAGGCGACCGCATCGATCACCGTATGGACAAGCGTGGTCAAAAGATTGATCGGCGTCACGATCGCCGCGGCAAGCGCATCAACAATCGCTCCTGAGGTTGTTTGAGCCAGGCAAAGACCGGCAGCGCAGTGCGCTGCCGGTCTTTTTTGTACGTAACGGCCAGTTCCGGTAGTCTCCCGGCATCGCACTCACCAGGTAATCCTCCCGATGCAGAAGCGCGGCTTGAATATCGACTCGCTCGTTCTGATTTTCTCGTTCATTATCTTCGCCCAGTTGCTTTCCTATGTCGTCCCACAGGGGCAATTCGAAACGCAGCCATATCCGGACAACCCCGAACGATCGATGGTTGTCGCGGGGACCTATGAACCGGTAGCCGCCAGCGACGAGGTTACGATGCCACCCTGGCATTTTCTGCTGGCCATCACGAAAGGCCTGGCAGATGCTCAGGACATCATCTTTCTGATATTTCTCGCTGGCGGCGTTATCGAAATACTGCGCAGGAGCGGCGCGATAGATGCGGCGTTGCACGGAGCTGTCGCACGCCTGGGCCACAGTCCGTGGATTCTTATCGCGGGCTGCTTCGTCATGTTCAGTGTCGGTTCCTTCGCCATCGGCATGGGCGAAGAATATGTGCCGCTCCTTCCTATTATCGTAACCATGTGTCTCGCGATGCGCATGGACGCGGTCACCGCGATGGGCATGGTATGGATTCCGTATGGTATTGGCTGGGGCTGTGCGGGTATCAATCCCTTCGGCGTTCTGATCGCGCAGAACATCGCCGGCGTACCGCTCACATCGGGCGCAGCACCGCGCTTTGTGATGATGGTGCTGATGCTCGCTATCGCGTTTCATCACGTTTATCGATACGCGATGCGCGTGCGCCGCGACCCGTCAGCAAGCCTTGTCGCACACGTTAATTACGATTCCGGTTTTGAAGTGCCTGATGACATCCATCTGACACGCTCACGCATCGTCATCCTGGTGCTCTTCTTGCTGGGTCTTGTTACGTTTGTTTATGGCGCTGCGACGCTGCATTGGTATATTGCGGAACTCAATGCGGTATTTCTTGCCATTGGGCTGATCGCGGCGCTGATCGTGCGCATGCCAGCCGGCGAGGTAAGCCAGGCATTTCTTGAAGGCGCGGCGAAGATGGCTGCGCCGGCGCTGATTGTCGGTTTCGCGCGCACGATTGCTATCGTCTTGTCTGATGGTCAGATCATCGACACCATTGTGTATTCGATCGCGGGTCTGCTCGAGGGCATGCCACCTGACGTCTCGGCTGTCGGCATGCTCGCAGTACAATCGATCACCAACTTCTTCATACCCTCGGGTAGTGGTCAGGCATTCGTCACGATGCCCATCATGTCACCACTCGCGACACTCACCGACGTACCGCAACAGACCGCGGTTCTCGCATTCCAGTTCGGCGATGGACTGACAAATATGATCATTCCAACGAATGCGCTCGTTGTCGGAGCACTCGCGTTGGGTCGGGTGCCTTACGCTGCGTGGGTCAGGTTTGTCGCGCCGCTACTCGCGAAGTTGCTCGTGCTCGCTGTGGTCTTCATGGTTCTGTCAGTTCACTTCGGTGATGCACTAGGATTCTTCTAGGACGCGGGCGTACTACACCGATCAGGACCGCCGATACCAGGTGACCTTGTCGCTATCGGTTTCTGCAAGCAATACGCCTTCCTCGAGCAAATAGTTGAGGTGAGCGAGAGACTCACCTGTCGCCATGACAAGGTTGCTGTTGCTGATCCTGCTCTTGAACAATGCCGGAAACGCATCGATGGCACGGCGCGGTTCTTTGCAAAGCTCATGCAGTGCGCTCAGCCCATCGAGATGTTCCTGCATCAGTGCATCAAGCCGTCCGTGCGCACCTCGGAAAGGCTTGCCGTGAGCCGGGAAAACGAGTACATCCTCGGGCAAGCGCGTTTTCAGCATCTGCAGGGATTCGAGCCAGTCCTTCAGCGGATTGGCCCGGGGTTCTGTCGGATACACGCTGACGTTGGATGAAATCGTCGGCAATAGCTGATCGCCGGAAATAAAGAAGTTTCTGTCGGGATCATAAAAGCAGGCATGCTCCAGGGAATGTCCGCGTCCAACCAGCACCTCCCAGGAATGTCCTGCGAACTTGAGTACATTGCCTTCCTGCAATCTCCTGTATGCTTCCGGCAGGGGCGCGACGTATTTGCCGAACATGCCGAACATCTTCTGGTAGTTGTGCATGGAGTCCGGGCTGAACCCTGCCGCATGGTAGAAGTTGATGGCCTCTTCGGGCGCGGGGCGTCCTGTGTCGGCAACCAGGATCCGGCAGAGCAGGTATTCTTCGCGCGTCATCCATAAATCGACGTCGTGCTCGCCCGTCAGCCAACCGGCACAACCGACATGGTCGGGATGCAGATGCGTCACAACGACATGGTTAACGGGTTTGCCCTTTGTAACGCTGGCGATTGCCTGCCGCCAGACGTCCTTGCTCATATCGGTACAAATGCCTGTATCGACAATGGCCCAGCCTTGATTTTCCTCGAGCATCCACAGATTGATGTGGCCGAGTGAGAACGGCAGCGGCATGCGTAACCAATGCATGCCATCGGCAACACGCATCGTCTGTCCTGCGACGGGCCTTTCTTCAAATTCGTAACTAATCGCCGCTGGCATGCTCGCATCGTCGCACGGAAAGCTTTGCGTGAACATCCTTAACGGCTTGCTCCTTGACAGGGCCGTAGCCACGAATATCGAGATACTGGACGATGTCCGCATGTGCCTGCGGGCGCGTTGCGTCGCTGAGGTTCGCCAAGATGTGTTCAATCAGCTCCTCGAACTCTGCGATCAGCGCGCGCTCCATGCGGCGTTCTGCTGTCATGCCGAACAGATCGAGCTTCGTTCCCCGTAAGCCACGCATGCCAGCGATAATTCGCAACACGGGCAGGATCCACGCGCCAAATTCTTTCTTTCGTGGCCGGCCACGTGCGTCCTTCTGGCTGTTGAGAACAGGCGGCGCAAGGTGAAAACGAAGCTTCGCCTTGTCGCCATACTGCCAGCGCACGGAATCGAGAAACCCGGTCTGCGTATGCAGACGCGCCACTTCGTACTCGTCTTTGTAACTAAGCAGCTTGAAGTAGCTTCTCGCAACGGCGTCGACCAGCTGATCGTCGCTGAATTCGGCATCGCGTACGCGCCGCACCAGCGAGGTGTAACGGTCTGCCAGCGCCTGGTCTTGATAGCCAACGAGAAATTCGGTACGACGACTGATGACATCGTCCAGACTGTCGTCGCTGGTTTCCTCGTCATCGACAAGGCGCCGCACGCGTTTCGGGTGGACTGCGGCTACGCGACCCCAGCCAAACGCCTGCTTGTTCATCTCGACCTCGACGGCATTGAGTTCGATTGCGCGTGTCAACGCCCGGAGGGAAACGGGCACCAGTCCAAGTTGCCACGCACAGCCAAGCATCATCACGTTCGCGTATATCGTATTGCCGAGCAGTTTCTCGGCCAGTAAATTCGCGTCCAGAGTCGCGAGATTGCCTTCTCCAATGGCATGTCCGATGGCCTCTATGCGATCGGCGGCGCGCATATTGGCATCGCGGTACCTGACGAAATCGGCCGTCGTCATTTTCGCGGTGTTGACCAGCGCCCGCGTATGTCCTGATCGGTAAGCGATCGATGCTCGCGGCGACGAGCTGACAACCAGGTCGCAGCCGATCAACGCGTCCGCGTGCGCAGGCTCGATACGCACCTGATTTATTGTTGCCGGTTCCTCCGCAATCCGGATAAAGCTGATCACCGTGCCGAATTTCTGCGCGAAGCCCATGAAATCCAGTACGCTTGCGCCCCGGCCCTCGAGATGAGCAGCCATCGTGATCAGCTGGCCGACGGTGACCACGCCGGTACCACCGACGCCAGTAACAAGCAGGTCGTAGCAGGCGGTGAGCGGCAGATGTTCGACCTCTGGCAAAGCCTGCAATTCCGCCTCGAGTCCCTTATCGACGTTGAACGCAACCTGTCGAAGCGGTGTCCCGCCCTCTACCGTGACAAAGCTCGGACAAAAACCGTTGATGCAGGAATAGTCTTTGTTGCAGTTGTTCTGGTCGATCTGGCGCTTGCGCCCGAACGGTGTTTCCTTCGGCACGATCGACAGGCAGTTCGATTCTGTTGAACAGTCGCCACATCCCTCGCAAACGAGATCGTTGATGACGACGAATTTGTTCGGTTCGGCCAGCTTGCCGCGTTTGCGGCGGCGACGATTCTCGGTCGCGCAGGTTTGTGCGTAGATCAAAATGGTCACGCCGGGAATGTCCCGCAGCTCGCGTTGAATCGCATCGAGATCGCGGCGATCCGAGAATGTCACGCCTGGCGGGAAGTCTGCGGCATCAAACTGATCCGCATCATCCGAGACAATGGCGATGCGCTCGACACCTTCGGCCCTGACCGAGTTGGCGATCGCCGCTACTGAAATCGGCCCGTCCACCGGCTGGCCGCCAGTCATAGCGACGGCGTCGTTAAACAGGATCTTGTATGTAATGTTGGTCCCGGCAGCGACGGCCTGGCGTATGGCGAGCGATCCCGAGTGATAAAACGTGCCATCGCCGAGGTTTTGGAAGATATGCCGACCGCCGTTGAACCTGGATCGTGTTATCCAGTTGACACCTTCACCGCCCATCTGCAACAAACCTTCCGTATCGCGATCCATCCAACTCGCCATAAAGTGGCAGCCGATACCGGCCAGCGCGCTGGATCCTTCCGGCAAGCGGGTCGAACTGTTGTGCGGACAACCAGAGCAAAAATAGGGTATGCGGTTCGCGCCCTCGATCTTGATGATATTCGGGCCGTTTTCAGCGAGTTTGTCGGCGCGACGGGTCAGGTTGAGGCCGCTGAGTTCAGCATCGAGTCGTTGTGCGACGATCCGCGCGAGCTGTAACGGCGAAAGTTCGCCGACCCAGGGCACGAGTCGCTCGCCGTTGTCGTCAACTTTGCCCACCATACGTTGTGGCTTTCGCCCCGGGTAGTCGTAGAAGTATTCTTTGAACTGGCTCTCTATGATGCCGCGCTTTTCTTCAATGACGAGCACTTCATGCTTGCCCTGGACGAAGTCGAGCGCGCCGTCATGTTCAAGCGGCCAGACCATGCCGACTTTGTACACATCGAGCCCAATGCGCTCTGCCTCGGCGCGGTCAATGTCGAGCAAGCGCAGGGCTTCCATCAGATCAAGGTGCGCCTTCCCGGTTGTGACGATGCCGTAGCGCGAGTTTCGGATGTCGAATACCTTGCGATCGATCGGATTCGCTGCTGCGAATGCGAGCGTTGCCGCTTTCTTCGCCTCAAGGCGCTCCTCGATCTGTGGCCCGGGATGGTCGGGCCAGCGGTAGTGCAAGCCACCAGGCGGTACGACAAAGTTTTTCGGTGTAGCGAATTGCGGATAAGCAGGAAGTTCCAGCGACATCGCCGACTCGACAGTTTCAGAGATCGCTTTGAAGCCGACCCACATGCCGGAGAAACGTGAGAGTGCGATTCCGTGCAGGCCGAACTCGAGATATTCGGCAACATTGGCGGGATTCAGGTGCGGCATCATGAACGTCAGAAATGCAACGTCAGATTGATGCGGCATCGATGACGACACACAACCATGATCGTCCCCGGCGACAACGAGCACTCCGCCGTGTGGCGAGCTGCCGTAGGCATTGCCGTGTTTGAGTGCGTCACCAGCGCGATCGACTCCCGGCCCTTTTCCGTACCAGATGCCGAACACACCGTCGACGGTTCGATGCGGATCAGACTCGACCTGCTGCGAACCGAGTATCGCTGTCGCGGCGAGATCTTCATTGATGGCCGGCAGAAACTCGATGTCGCTCTCATCGAGGAATGACTTCGCCCGCCACAGCTCCGTATCCAAACCGCCCAGCGGTGAGCCGCGGTAGCCGCTGACGAAGCCGGCCGTGCGCAGGCCGGCAGCCCTGTCGAGGGCGCGCTGCATCAGTGGAATGCGCACGAGTGCCTGTGTGCCGGTCAGAAACACACGGCCGGACTCGCGCCGATAGCGGTCGAGCAGTTCGTAATTGTCGAGAGGGTAGTCAGGACGGGGCAGGGATGAGGCCGGGCTTGCCATGGGAGTTCCGTACGCGCTTGGGGAACCACCAGTAAAGCAGGTTTTGCGCGCAAAATCTTACCAATCATGCCGACAGAAGAGATAAAATCGGTAGAATTCACCAGAGAAATCGACAAACAGGTATAATTTACCGAAATTAGAGCTTTCGGAGAAATCCATGCTGAGCAATAAAGACCGCCGCATTCTCGCCGAATTACAGCGCGACAGTCGCCTGACAATTCAGCAGCTGGCCGATAAGGTCGGTATGTCGAGCTCTGCGACCTGGCGCCGCGTCAAGAGCCTCGAAGAGGACGGCATCATTGATCGTTATGCCGTCATCGTTAACCCCAGGAAAGCCGGATTCGGTCTGACCTCGATCGTGCACATTTCTCTGGCGCGTCATGAACAGACGAACGTCGACCAATTCATTCGCGAGGTGCTGCAACACCCGGAGGTGCTCGAGTGTTTCGCCACCAGTGGTGAGGCTGATTTTCACCTGCGAGTGGTTGTCAGGGACATCGACGCCTACAATACATTCCTTGACGAATTCATTTTCCGCTTGCCGGGTGTGTCACAGGTCCGCTCCAATATCGTACTGAAAGAGATCAAGGACGACACTGCCTTGCCCCTTTGATGAAGATACTTTCAATCAATTACTGGACTAATCTGTCCGCTGAGCTGAAGCGCCGTAAGGTCTATCCGGTTATTGCAGGCTACGCTGTTGTGTCGTTCATCCTGTTGCAAATTGGCGAGATTACTTTCGGTCCTCTGGGGTTTCCGAACTGGGTCATGGTCGGCCTGATCGCACTGGTTGTCGCGGGGTTTCCAGTCACAATCCTGCTTGCGTGGCTGTTCGATATCACGCCGACGGGCATTCAGCGAGACACAGCGGCATGGCCACGTGACGAAGCTGCGCGTGCAAAACCCTCGATTGCGGTTCTACCCTTCGTCGACATGAGCGCTGAGCAGGACCAGGGCTATTTCTGCGAAGGTGTGTCGGAGGAGATCCTCAACGCACTTTCGAAAATCCGGCAATTGAATGTTGCGGCGCGATCGTCTTCTTTCCAATACAAGTCGGGAGCGCGAGATGCGCGGACCATGGGCAGCGAGCTTGGCGTGAAGACGATTCTCGAAGGTAGCGTAAGGAAGGCCGGGGATCGATTGCGGATAACGGCGCAGCTTGTTAATGCGTTCGATGGCTATCATCTCTGGTCGAAGACTTTTGACAAGGAGGTGAAGGATGTATTCGCCATTCAAGACGAAATCGCAGCCTGCATCGCCGAGTCTCTGCTGGAGACGATTACGCCGACACAACAGTCGGCGATGAGAACCACATCGACCGAAAGTGTCAGTGCGTACGAGTATTACCTCCGTGGGCGGCAGTTTTTCAAACGCTTTCGCAAAATGGATATCGAATACGCACGCCAGATGTTTCGCGAAGCCATCAACATAGACGCCGACTTCGCGCTTGCCTGGGCCGGTTATGCCGATTGTCACTCCTTTCTGGTTATGTACGTGGATCCTCAGGCGCGCTACCGTGACGAGGCAAGCATGGCAAGCAAGCGGGCCCTCGAACTCAATCCGAATCTTGCGGAGGCGCACGCATCGCGGGGCCTCGCATGCCTGGTGTGTGAGGAATTCGAGTTTGCGGAGAAAGAGTTCAAGAAGGCACTGGAGCTAAATCCGCGTTTGTTTGAGGCCTATTACTACTATGCGCGCACCAAGTTTCATCAGGGCGAGTTGGATGTTGCGGCAGAATTGTTCAAGAGCGCAGCCGAAGTTGATCCGGAGGATTATCAATCGAGGTGTTTGCGTGTACAGATCCTTCGCGGCACCGGCCATTCCGACGTCGCCCGGGCGGAAGCAAAAGAGGCAGTGGCCGTGATCGAAAAGCACCTCAAGTGGAGTCCGGATGATGCGCGCGCATTCCATCTTGGGGCGGGACCGCTGGTTGTTCTGGGCGATCTGGATCGAGCCAAACGCTGGCTGCATCGCGCCATCGAAATAGCACCGGATGACTCGGTCGTTCTTTATAACGTAGCATGCAACCTCGCGACGCTGGGCGAGGAAGAGAAGGCGCTCGATTATCTCGAAAGGGCTGTCGAGCAAGGCGCGGTCAGTGCCGCCTGGATGCGAAACGATGAGGACCTGGCGAGCGTTCGCGATCACGCCCGTTACAAGGCTTTGTTGCAGCGGGTTGAAAAGCGATAGAAAGCCTCCATGTCCGCCGCTGCGTTGCGGCGCAGATAAGTCCGCCCGTAGCGCTACAACAGATACGTATCAACAATCGATGAAGGAATGCCCCGTAATGATGGCCGTCGCAATGAACAACACCCGTAAACGCATGTATCGAATTGCACTATTATTCATGTCGCTGCATCTGTCGACTACCGCCATTGCTCAGGAAGACGAGCAGACGGAACGTGGCCTCTTTGACGAGATCGTTGTCACCGCGCAAAAACGCACCGAGTTCTTGCAGGACACTGCTGCCGCCGTGACCGCGATCGATCAAGGCATGATTCAGACCCGGGGTATCACGACGCTGGCCGATGCGCAGAATCTGGCCCCGTCGATACGTCTGCAAAAGGAATCGGCATCCACAGAGATATATATTCGTGGCGTCGGATCAACGCTCGACCTGCCCATGATCGAGCCGCCGAATGCCTATAATATTAATGGCGTCTATGTGCCACGAGAGGTCACGTCCGCATCACTCGTCGATGTTCAGCGCATGGAATTCCTGCCAGGTCCGCAGGGCACACTGTATGGACGTGGTGCGATCGGTGGTGTCATCAACACGATTACTCAGCGTCCAACGGACGATCTGGAGACGCACGCAATCGTCGAGGCCGGCAACTATGCGCATATACGATCGACTGTCACGCAGAATATTCCCGTCAGTGATAACGTAAGTCTGCGTGGCTCAATCAGCTACTTCGATCGCGATGGCTACCTGAAAAGTGGTGCAGATTCCGCTGATGATCTGGCCGGCTTTCTTGCAATTGAAGCCACGCCTGCGGACAACGTCGATATTCACTTGTGGAGCCACATCGAGAGCCGGGAGGGTTTTTCGGCCAACTTGCTGAGCAAAGGCGATGTGGCGAACCCGCGCAGCCAGGTGTTTCCCAATCGCGATCCCTGGGACGATCGTCTCGAGGGCGATCTGGCGTCATATGCGACGCTGGGTCCCATCGATGCGCAGAGCCGCGATTGGGATACGGTTCTGATTGGCGCCGAAGTGGACTGGGATATCAATGAGCGCCTGGCACTGACCTATATCCCGTCGTATCTGGATTTTGACTGGCGGCAGGGATACTGGCTCACGCACAAGGACGGCGATTTTAACGAGCAAATCGAGCAGCAAACGCACGAGCTTCGGCTGGCCTACAATAGCGGCGGGGCCATGACCTGGCTGGGCGGTGTGTATTCCTATCAGATCGAGACAGCCGGCCAGTTGTACATCCAATTCGGCCCCGATGAGCTGTTTCCCGGCTCGCCGGCGGGGTTGTGGCTCGGCGCAAGCGATGTTCGTAATCACGAACTGAAGGGCACGGCCGTGTTCGGTGAACTCAATTATGCGGTGTCGGATCGAGCGCGACTTGTCGCAGGAGCGCGCGCGTCGCACGACAAACGCGTTGGCTCGGGCTTTCAGCCGGACATCGTTGTCGAACCGGCGATTAACACCGACCCTGTCGCCTTATTCACAGGTGAAGCACCGCCGGCCTGGTCCAATAGCGATAGCTGGGATCACGTAGACTGGAAGCTCGGTGCCGAATTCGACGCCGATGGCGAGACGCTGCTGTACGCGACCGTGCAAACCGGTTTTCAGCCAGGCACTTTTGATGTATTTCCGGATGCGACGACGGCGGAGTCGGAATTGCTGGCGGCCACGGTCGGCGCAAAGAACCGTTTCCTCGATGGCCATCTTATTTTCAACAACGAGGTCTTTTACTACGTCTACGACAACCTCCTGACACAGGCCTTCAATGCAGCGACGGGCACGAATTTTCTGACCAGCGCGGATGTGATCATTTATGGCCTGCAATCGGATTTTGCTCTGGCGCCTGCAAGCATGGACAACACGCAGTTCACGCTGTCAGTTGGTTACCTGCATGCCCGGTACGATGATTTTCTCGAAGACACCTTGGATGTGTTTAACGATAATCAACTACAGAATGCGCCGGACTGGACCGCGACTCTGGGTATCGTCCATGACTGGCCACTGCAATCCGGCGCTCACTTGCAGGCGAACCTGAGTTCGCGCTACGAGAGCGGATTCTGGGGTGACTTTTCACACTCGGCAGGGCTTTACCAGGAAGGCTACACCAGGACCGATGTTGCCCTGACGTATCACAGCGGCAGCGGTAAGTGGTCGCTCGGGCTCTGGGCAAAGAATCTCGAAAATCAGGACGTGCAATCCGCGGCGGCTACGGGCAATCCGGTCACCGACCCGGGCCCGGGCGCACCCTTTCTCGAGGCTCCCAGAACCTACGGCCTGCGGTTTGCCCTGAATCTGGGCCCGTAGCCGGCACGGCAGCGGCCGGGATCGATGCGGTCGCGATTGCCCGAGCTGGCGCTCACGGATTCGATACTCTGGACATAGCATTTTTCGTCCATACATCTAAAGTACGGAAGGTGAGTGATCGTGTTCTTGCAGAATGAGCAGGTTTGCCAGCGAGTTGCTATGAATCCCGGCGTCGTCGATCTTTCTTCAGTCGGACGTGAACAGGAACTGATCAGTTCGCTATTGCACACGACGCGCTATCCTCATCCCGTAGAAAACGTTCGACTTATCGAGACGCACATATCCTGGGTCATCCTGACAGGACATTTCGCTTACAAGATCAAAAAGCCGATCAAGCTCGAATTTCTGGACTTTTCGTCACTCGCACTGCGCAAACACTTCTGCGATGAGGAGCTGCGGCTCAACCGCCGCTGGTCGCCGGAGCTGTATCTGGATGTCGTGCCGATCTGCGGAAGCTTTGCTGAGCCGATGATCGGTGGCACCGGGCCGGCGATCGAGTACGCCGTCAAAATGCGGCAATTCCCGCAGAGCGCTCAGCTTGACGTGCAACTCGATGCAGGACTGCTCGACGACGACGATATGCTCGACTTGGCTGCAATGATTGCAGCACGGCACGACGCGGCTGAAATCTTTGCGCAAACGAACGCGGAAGTTGCTGTCGGAGCAATTGTGCAGCAGCCGATGCTGCAAAACTTCGCGGACCTGCGGGCACATGCCAGTCCGGACCAGTTGACGCAACTGTCATCGTGGACCCGGAATTCCCTGCGTGACTTATGGCCGACTCTTCTGAAGAGACAAAACGAGGGATTCATTCGGGAGTGTCACGGCGATCTGCACCTTCGGAATCTCGTTCGACTGTCGTCCGGCATTGCTGCGTTCGATTGCGTGGAATTCAGTTCGGGACTGCGCAACATCGACGTGATCAGCGATGTCAGCTTTCTGATGATGGATCTGATGTCTCGAGGCAGGCGGGATCTCGCGTATGTTTTCCTCAATCGATATCTCGAGTGCACGGGCGACTATGCCGGCATGTCGGTATTCGGGCTGTATTACGTCTACCACGCCCTGATTCGCGCCAAGATTGCGGCGATCCGCAGCATCGAGCGGTCCGATGCATCTCACAGACAAGCTGACCTCGAGGAAATGGCTCAATTCTGCAATGTCGCAAGCGACTGGATACGACCGCAGCGGCCGTGTTTGATCATCATGCATGGGTACTCAGGATCGGGAAAGACCTGCTTGTCGCAGCAGTTGCTATCGCGATTGCCGGCCATTCGCCTGCGCTCGGATATCGAGCGTAAGCGCCGGCATGGTCTGGAGATGACCGAAGCGAGTGGTGCCGGTGTCGGTAAAGGCATGTATGCGCCGCGGGCACGAAGCGATATCTACGCAGTACTCGCAATGGCCGGCGAGACATTATTGCAGGCTGGCCAGCATGTCATCGCTGATGCGTCATTTCTCAATCGGCAGGACCGACGGCAGTTTGAGTACCTGGCGCGACGATTTGGCGCGGATTTTATTATCGTCGATGTCGGCGCAGAGACTGAGGAACTGCTACACCGAGTGCGACTCAGAAAGCGTCATGCGAGTGATGCCTCGGAAGCCGATGAGAACGTGTTGCAATATCAGTACGACAATGCGCAGCCGCTGAGCGCGGACGAGCTTCAGCGGACTGTCAGCGTTGCGACGGATGATGAAGTCGATGCCGGCGCTGTCACCGAGAAGATTATCGGCGCACTGACTCCCAGTGTGCATCGGTCGCGACCATCGTAAGAACGTCGTACTGCGCACAGATTTCGTCGTTCTGATTCGTCACTTCGGTATCCCAGCGGACTTCGCCGTAGCCCGAGTCACCTCGTAAAGTTTTCTGCTTGCAGGCCAGGCGCACTTTCAGCGAGTCACCGTAGTTGACGGGCTGAAGGAAGCGAAGATCGTCAACGCCGTAGTTGGCCAGCACGGGTCCAAAATCCGGATCGACGAACAGGCCGGCGGCAAACGAGACGATCAGATAACCGTGGGCGACCCGGCCCTCGAAAAACGGGTTCCTGGCGGCCTCTTCTTCATTCATGTGTGCATAAAAATTATCGCCGGTAAAATCAGCAAAGTGATCGATGTCATCCAGTGTGACTTCTCGCGGCTTGCTCCTGAACGTGTCGCCGATCTCGAGCTGTTCGAAGGTTTTGCGGAATGGGTGCACGCCGGGATCCTTCTCTTCGGCACCGCGAATCCAGCGATGGCCGATAACCGACAAAGTTTCGGGTGAACCCTGAATCGCGGTGCGTTGCATGTAATGCAGCACTCCGCGGACGCCCCCCATCTCTTCGCCGCCACCGGCGCGCCCCGGACCACCATGTACAAGATGAGCGAGCGGCGAGCCGTGACCAGTCGACTCTGCTGCGCAGTGCCGGTTGATGATGACCATTCGGCCGTGATACGCGGCGGTGCCGAGCACCAGTTCCCGGGCAGCCGCGTTGTCGTTCGTAATGATCGAACCGGCGAGGCTGCCTTCGCCGAGCTTCGCCAGCTCAATCGCTTCATCGATCGAGTCATAGGGCAGTACGGTGCTGACCGGGCCGAACGCTTCGACCGAATGCACCGCCCTGGACGAGAGAGGTTTTTCGCAATGCAATAGCGTCGGCATGAAGAAAGCGCCCCGGGTCGCGTCGGCGTCGACGACATCGAAGTCATCACTGCCGCCAAAGACGACGTTTGCTTCGGCCGACAGTTCGGCGACTCGCTCACGGACTTCGTCGCGCTGTCCCTGGCTGGCAAGAGCACCCATCTGGACGTCCTTAACGCCCGGGTTACCGATTCGCACCGCACCCAGTGATGTCGATAACGCTTTGACGACCTCGCCCGCGAATTCGGCCGGTGTGATGATGCGGCGAATTGCCGTGCACTTCTGCCCGGCCTTCGAGACCATCTCGTTCGTCACTTCCTTGATGTAGAGTTCGAATTCCGGCGTGCCCGGCGCCGCGTCCGGGCCGAGTATCGACATATTGAGCGAATCGGTTTCGGCCGTGAAGGCCACGGACTCGCTGACTACCCGGGGATGTTGCTGCAGCATTTCAGCCGTGGTTTTCGAGCCGGTGAACGCGATCGTATCCTGGCACGTCAGGTGATCAAACAGGTCGCCGACGCCGCCGCAAATGAGCTGTACGCTGCCCATCGGCAAAATGCCGGACTCGATCATGCGCCGGACCATGAGCTCTGTCAGGTACGCCGTGCTCGAGGCCGGTTTAATGATGGCCGGCACACCAGCAAGCAATGTGGGCGCCAGTTTTTCAAGCATGCCCCAGCACGGAAAATTGAATGCATTAATATGAATCGCGGCGCCGAGCTTCGGCGTGAAAATGTGTTGCCCGACAAACGTGCCTTCGCGGGACAGTTGTTCGACGCCACCATCGAGATAAACATGGTCGTTGGGCATCTCGCGTCGACCTTTGCTCGAGAAGACAAACATTGTCGAGATGCCGCCGTCAATATCGGGCCAGCTGTCCTTTCGCGTTGCGCCGGTTTGTGTGGACAGCGTATAGAACTCTTGCTTGTGTTCATTGAGGTAGATGGCCAGCACCTTGAGCATGTCGCCGCGCTCATGAAATGTCAGCTTGCGCAGGTTCGGACCACCCACGGATTTCGCATGTTTCAGGATCGCCGCAAAGTCGAGGCCGTCGCTCGTAATACGTGCGACAGGTTCGCCCGAGACGGCCGAGGTCAGGATGCGACCGTCACCATCACCTTCTACCCATCGGTCTTGTACGAGATTTGCCAGTTTCATAGAAGATACAAGAAAGATTTCAATTTGAAAAAATCGGTATCACAATATACGGTGAGATGCCTGGAGCGCAAGCGACCATACGATGACGATTGAGTCTGCCAGCCAAAGCCTCGTTGCGGAGTTTCGTTCACGACGAACATTGCGCACGGGATCGCTGATTACAACGATATTCGGCGATTCCATCGCGCCGCGCGGCGGCACCGTCTGGCTGGGCAGCCTGATCGCGGTCATGCAGGACTTCGGCATCGGTGAACGCCTCGTGCGTACTTCGGTCTTCAGGCTCGTGCAGGATGGCTGGTTGGGTGCGAAGCAGATTGGTCGTCGCAGTTATTACAGCCTGACGGACGAGGGCCGCGAGCGGTTCGAACACGCGACTCACAAGATCTATGGCGAACCCGTGTCGAACTGGGACGACACCTGGACCACGGTCTTGCTCACGAACGTCGAAGGCGCGACGAAAGACAGCGTGCGTAAAGAGCTGGGCTGGCTGGGCTTCGGCGCTCTCTCGACCACGGTCTTTGCACATCCGTCCCCCGATATGGCCGATGTTGACTCGGCGTTGCGTCGTCTCGGCCTCGAGGATGATCTCGTCATCATGTCCGGGCGAACCATCAGGAACGAGTCCGCGATGCGCCGACTGGTGCAGGACAGCTGGAACCTTGCGGATATAGATGAGCGGTATGCAAGCTTCGTGAAGCGTTTTCGGCCGCTGATCGCCGCGTACGGGAAGGACGCGAACGTGTCGCCAAAAACGGCTTTTCTGGTACGAACGTTGCTCATTCAGGAATATCGCAAGGTGCTGCTGCGGGACCCGCAGTTACCTGCTGCGCTACTGCCGGCGGACTGGCACGGCAATGCCGCTTACCAACTTTGCAGGAATCTCTATCTGGCCATCTACGCTCAGGCCGACGCCTACCTGTCCGAGACAATGGAAACAGCCGATGGACCGCTGCCCCCACCGAGCGGGAGTTTCATGCAACGCTTTGGCGGCCTGCAATAACGGCAGCGCCGCCGCCGGAGTTAAGAACGATGAACGATCTCGAACGCGCGCGCGCATGCGCTGACAAGATGTACGCCGGCGACAAGGCGTCCAGGGCCCTGGGAATAGACATCGAAGTAAGCGGCGCAGGTTCCGCTACGGCGACGATGCAAGTGCGAGACGACATGGTCAACGGTTTCAATATCTGCCACGGCGGCCTGATTTTCACCCTCGCCGACACCGCCTTCGCATTCGCCTGCAATGCCTACGATGAGCTGACCGTCGCCGGATCGGGGCACATTGAGTTTTTGCGACCGGTCCATCTGCATGACACGCTGCGTGCTGTTGCCCGAGAGGAACTGCGCGGTGAGCGAGTCGGGTTTTACACAGTTGAGGTGCTCGATCAGGATGGGTCGATCGTTGCGCTTTTTCGCGGTCGTTCGGTCAGTCGAGGTGAACGGCTGCTTGGTGGCCAAACTGATACAGAAAATATTGAAAAAACGCGATAAATGTGACACATTGGCGCCGCAGTCGTGACGTCGTATTGCCGCGTTCTCCGGAACGTATTTTCATAAACGCATTGGACTCTTTATGTACACTCAAGGTCTCGATCAACAGGGACAGCGTGATTCGAAGCGGGACGGGCTGGAGTCGGCCGCCGATCTCGATGCGTTCCAGAAACGCGTCGACAACGAAGAAAAAATTGAGGCCAAGGACTGGATGCCCGAAGCGTATCGACGCACATTGATTCGCCAGATTTCGCAGCACGCGCATTCCGAAATCATCGGCATGCAGCCCGAAGCGAACTGGCTGACCCGGGCACCCACACTCAAACGAAAAGCCATTCTTCTCGCCAAGATCCAGGATGAAGCAGGGCACGGTCTGTATCTCTACAGCGCCGCAGAAACGCTCGGTGTCTCGCGCGACGAGATGGTTGCGGATCTGTTGTCAGGCAAGGCCAAGTACTCGAGCATTTTCAATTACCCAACGCTCACCTGGGCCGACATCGGTGCGATCGGCTGGTTGGTCGACGGTGCCGCCATCATGAATCAGATTCCATTGTGCCGTTGTTCGTATGGCCCGTACGCACGGGCGATGGTCCGGATCTGCAAGGAGGAAAGTTTTCATCAGCGCCAGGGCTTCGATATCCTGCATGAACTCTGTAACGGTACGGCCGGGCAAAAGGCGATGGCCCAGGATGCGCTCAATAGGTGGTGGTGGCCCTCATTGATGATGTTCGGCCCATCGGATGATGAATCGAAGCACTCGGCACAGTCGATGGCGTGGAAGATCAAGCGGTTCTCCAACGATGAGCTACGGCAGAAGTTTGTCGACGTCACGGTGCCGCAGGCCGATTTTCTCGGTCTCAAAATGCCTGATGACGAGCTCGTGTGGGATGAGAAGTCGGGACACTACCGCTTCGGCGAAATCGACTGGCAGGAGTTTATCGAGGTCATAAAGGGCAACGGCCCCTGTAACCGGCAGCGGCTGGCGAAGCGCCGCAAGGCGCACGAAGACGGCGAGTGGGTGCGCGAAGCCGCCCGCGCCTATGCCGAAAAGCACGCCGGGAAACAGGACGCCGCCTGACCCTCAGGAGAAGCGAGACAGGTATGAGCAACAAAGAATGGCCACTCTACGAAGTTTTCATTCGCAGCAAGTCCGGGCTGAGCCATCGCCACGCCGGCAGTATTCACGCGGCCGATGATCAGATGGCGCTCGATCACGCACGCGATACGTACACGCGACGCAGCGAGGGTGTGAGTATTTGGGTCGTACGATCGATTCAAATCGTCGCATCGGACCCCGCCGAAACGGCCGCATTCTTCGAGCCTGCCGAGGACAAGATTTATCGTCATCCAACGTTTTACAAGATTCCGGACGGAGTAGACAACCTGTGAACATTGACGACGCCCGTCTCGCGTACGTGAAGAGGCTCGGCGATAACGCTCTGATACTGGGCCAGCGCATGGTCGAAGTCGTTGCCGCCTGTCCCGAGCTGGAGGAAGAACTCGCGAACGCGAATTTCGCGCTCGATTACATTGGACAGGCGCGGATGTACTACACCTATGCGGGAGAGCTGGAAGGCCAGGGCCGTGGCGAAGACGACTTCGCGTTCTTGCGCGATGAGAACGAGTACCGAAACGTCCTGTTAATCGAGCAACCTGATGGGCACTTTGGTGACACGATCACAAAGCTCGTTCTATTCGAGTCGTTCTACTTATTGCAACTCGAGGCGCTGATGCGATGTTCTGACCCTCGCGTGGCTGCAATCGCGGCACGCGCCGAGAAGGAAATTCGTTATCACCTGCGCCATAACGTGCAATGGCTGGTTCGTCTTGGTGACGGCACTTCATATAGCCACGAACGCGCACAACAGTCGCTGGACGAACTGTGGCAGTACACCGGAGAAATGTTCGCGCCGGACGAAGTAGACAACCTGTTTGAGGCCGAATTCGACGGCCCGGATTTGCACGATATCCGCGAACGCTGGCAGGCCAATGTCGCGGCAATCGTCGACCAGGCTACGCTGCAAAAACCTGCTGATGCCTGGATGGCCAGCGGTGGCAAGGAAGGGCGACACAGCGAGCATCTTGGTTACCTTATCGCCGAGATGCAGTATCTGCAGCGGCTTCACCCCGGTGCGACTTGGTAGAGTTGGCCATCAGTCGCGAACAGGTATTTGACTGGCTGAGCGAAGTGCCTGACCCCGAGATTCCTGTGCTGACGATCACTGATCTGGGCATCGTCCGTGGAATTGCGGTCAGGGACGAGGTCGTTGTAGAACTGTCGCCGACGTATTCGGGATGCCCGGCTACCGAAGTCATCGAGCAGAGCGTGGTGGATGCGCTGCACAGGCACGGCGTCGAAGACGTCAGGATCAGGCGGGTGCTGTCACCGCCATGGACGACAGACTGGATCAGTGACGAGGGCCGTGACAAGTTAAGGGAATACGGTATTGCGCCACCGGCACGGAGCGCGAGTAAGCGTGAGTTGTTGCAAAAGGCCCGTGCCATCGCGTGTCCGCGTTGCGCATCGCTGGCTACCGAGCTTGTCAGCGAGTTCGGCTCGACAGCATGCAAAGCATCTTACAAGTGCAGCGATTGCCTTGAACCCTTCGAATATTTCAAGTGCATCTAGATGCGGCAGTTCCATCCACTCACCGTTGAGCGACTCGATCACGAAACCAAAGACTCGGTGCGTATTGCGTTAGCGGTACCTGAGGAATTGCGCGGTGAGTACGGGTTTTTGGCCGGGCAGCATCTGCCGTTCGAGATAGAATTGAATAGCAAGAAGTTACGCCGTACCTATAGCATTTGCTCTGCACATGGTGAGCGACCACTCGAGATCGGCGTTCGCGTTCAGCCCGGCGGGCAGTTCTCGGAATTCGTCGCGAATCGACTTGCCGTGGGTGACACCCTTGATGCGATGCCGCCGACCGGGCGGTTTTATGTCGAGCTTGACCCGGCGAATGCGAACGATTACATCGGATTCGCGGCAGGTAGCGGTATTACTCCGATATTGTCGATGATCAAATCCGTGCTCGCCAGTGAGCCGCATAGTCGCTTCGTGCTTTTCTATGGTAATCGCAAGCAATCGACGACGATGTTCATCGAGGACTTGTATGCATTGAAGAATCGCTATCCCGAGCGATTGCAGCTGCAATTCATCTTTAGTCAGGAAGACCAGGAATTTCCGATCGCCGCCGGCCGCCTTGACGCTGACAAAGTGCGCGAACTGTACCGGCAGTTTTGCGCCGGGCTGGATCCGGCCGCGGCGTTTGTCTGCGGGCCTGACACGATGATCGAGACGGTCACCGATACTCTGCTCGATCTTGGCCTGGCAGCGGAATGTGTTCACGCGGAACGATTCGGTGTTCCGCGCAAAGATGCCAGGGCAAAGTCGGCATCGGCTACTTCAGCGGATCATGCAACGATCACGGTCATCATGGACGGCCACAAGAAAGAATTCGAAATGCGCCGGGACGACGATAACATCGTCGATGCTGCAGCCGACAACGGTATAGAGCTGCCGTATTCCTGCAAGGGCGGTGTCTGCACGACATGTCGCTGCCATGTGCGTGAAGGCGAGGTCACGATGGCGACGAACTATGGTCTCGAGCCGTGGGAGATCGAAAAGGGCTTCGTACTGGCGTGCCAGTCCCGTCCTGTCAGCGAAGCATTGACGCTGGATTACGACAAGGTCTGACGCGTCGATCTCATGCCTCACAGTGGCTGTTCGAGCAACGTCGACAGGACACCACCGCAAGGTAAAGAACTCTGAAAGGATGCCGATAACTTCGAAAGGGTCTCCCTCGAGTTATCAAATGTCGCCCCAAGCCGCACAGCTCTTTCAGACACTGAAATTTCGCTCGCCGTCGCTCGCCGCCGAGTCGGCGTCGAACGCGCTGGACCGGATGTTTCAGCTTTACTACATTGATAGAAGGTTGCCCGTAGCACGGGCCGGGCTGGGGCTCGGCGCCATTCTTGTGGTCGCTGTCTGCCTGATGGACATCTTCATGATGCCGGATGCATTCTGGCAGCGAGCGGTTCCGTATCGCATCGTGGCGATGCTGCTGCCCCTGTCACTCGCGATGGCTGCGACCTTTTTGTTCAGAGACCGCATTTGGCTGCCGTACATCGTCACCGTGTCGATACTGCTGGTCGGAATTTCCACGATCGTCGTTGGAGGCATGGCCAAAGAGAGCGTCGTGGAATTTGTGCTCTGGGGCATGATCTTTACCACCTTCAATGTCTACCTCCTGATGGGTCTCAACTTTCGGCTCAGCATGCTGGCCGGGTGGCCGATTTTCCTCGTCTATGTGGGGGTTGGCATCGCAGTGGGTGCGCCGCTTCAAAAGTTCGGCTACGGCATCCTGTTCCTGGGCTTTTCAAACCTTGTCGGCAGCTACGTGAGCTATCTGCTGGAACGCAACGCCCGGGAAATATTCGAGATCAGGCGAGAACTCGACAGGCAGGCGCGCACAGACGGCCTTACGGCGCTGCACAACCGGCGGAACTTTGACGAGCGCCTGAAGCAGACATGGAATCAAGCCAAGCGAGATCAAAAGAACATCGCGATTGCTCTTGTCGATATCGATCATTTCAAACTGTACAACGACTGTTATGGTCACCCGCAGGGCGACCGGTGCATCAGCGCCATAGCTGGCGTTCTTGCGTCGAGCGTAAATCGGCCGCTCGATATTGTTGCGCGTTATGGCGGCGAGGAATTTGCGATCATTCTGTATGATGCGACGCCGAGCTACGCTGAAACCTTCGCACACAAACTCTGCCACAAGGTCGTGGACCTGGATCTGGAGCACAAGGCCTCCAGCGTATCGCCGAGCGTTACGGTCAGCGTCGGTGTCGCGGTTACGCGCCCATCCGGGGCTGTAAGCGCTGCGCAACTGCTGCGCCGGGCAGACGATGCCCTGTACGAGGCCAAGACCAAAGGGCGCAACACGGCTGTGATCTTCCGCAGCGAATGGGGCGAGCAAGTGAGTTCACAACTCGCCAACATTGCGTTGTAGACCATTTCTTCGGGCGATATCCAGGGCAGCAGCAACGGCTCCGGCATCAGTTGGCGCGTATTCGAAAGCCCCGCACGCCGCAAACCGGTAAAATCGTGAAAGCGAAAATGCGCATGCCTGCGCGGATACCTTAACCAGCCGCGACAGCGCTGGAGAGCCAATGACCAACAAGACTAGCAATGCTGCCATCGAGACCTCGGGACGACCGAATTCGTTCAGCTACGACGATCTCATAGAATGCGCGCACGGCAAGATGTTCGGGCCGACAAATGGTCGTCTGCCGCTGCCGGATATGCTGATGATGGACCGGATCACGCATATCTCGAAGGAAGGTGGCAAATACGGCAAGGGTGAGATCAAGGCCGAACTCGATATCCATCCGGACTTGTGGTTTTTCAAGTGCCATTTTGAGGGTGATCCGGTCATGCCCGGCTGCCTTGGGCTGGATGCCATGTGGCAACTCGTCGGTTTTTACCTGGTCTGGCTGGATCTGCCGGGCAGGGGCCGGGCGCTCGGCTCCGGCAAGGTCAAATTCACCGGCCAGGTGCTGCCCACGGCGAAGCTCGTTAGCTACCAGATCGACATCAAGCGAGTCATTACCCGCAAGTTGAATATGGCGATCGCCGATGCCACCATGTGTGTAGATGGTCGCGAAATCTACACAGCAGAAGATCTTCGCGTAGGCCTGTTCACATCCACAGATGATTTTTAGGAAAATATTATGCGTCGTGTTGTCATTACGGGTCTCGGTGCGGTTTCGTGTATCGGCAACACACAGGATGAAATCGTCGACTCCCTGAAGAGCGGTCGTTCGGGAATCGTCGCCAGCGAGTCGTATAAGGAGATGGGGCTGCGCAGCCAGATCTCCGGGTCCGTGAATATCGACATCGCCGAGCATATAGATCGGAAAGTGCGTCGCTTCATGGGCGACGCCGCGGCATACGCCTATATTTCGATGCAACAGGCAATCGCAGATTCAGGACTGGAAGAGAGTGACATATCCAATGTTCGCACCGGGCTGATTGCATCATCGGGTGGTGCGTCGAGCGCGAACATTGTCGCCAGCGCGGACAAGCTGCGTGAAAAGGGCGTCCGCAAGATCGGCCCGTACATGGTTACCCGTACGATGAGCAGCACAGTTTCGGCGTGTCTCACGACGCCATTCAAGATCAAGGGCGTGAATTACTCGATAACCTCAGCCTGTGCGACCAGCGCACATTGCATCGGCGCCGGCGCCGAGCAGATCCAGTTTGGGAAACAGGACATCATCTTCGCCGGTGGCGGCGAGGAAGAAGACTGGACTCTGGCATGCCTGTTCGACGCAATGGGTGCTTTATCGTCGAAATACAACGATGCCCCGGCGACAGCATCGCGTCCTTATGACGCGACGCGTGACGGCTTTGTCATTGCAGCAGGCGGCGGCATGGTGGTGCTCGAGGAACTCGAACACGCCAAAGCGCGGGGCGCAAAAATCTATGCGGAGTTGGTGGGCTATGGCGCGACGTCGGATGGCTACGATATGGTCGCACCGTCGGGCGAAGGCGCACAACGATGCATGGAACTGGCGAACGCCACGGTTGAAGGACCGATCGACTACATCAACACGCACGGCACGAGCACTCCGGCCGGCGATATCTCCGAAGTCGAGGCCATGCGTGCCGTGTTCGGCGATGGCATGCCGAAATTCGGCTCATCGAAGTCGCTATGCGGGCACTCGCTCGGCGCGACCGGCGTGCATGAGGCGATCCACTGCCTGTTGATGCTCGAGAATGATTTTATCGCGCCTTCAATCAACTGCAACGATCCCGATCCGGCCATCGAGGGCGCACCTCTTGTCACCGAGTGTATCGAAAACGCCGGTATCAAGACCGCGATGTCGAACAGTTTCGGCTTCGGCGGCACAAATGCGACGCTCGTATTTCAGAAACGCTGATTATGGTTTGCTGAATCTAGCGTTGACGCTGGCTTGCTTCAGGATCCAGCATAAGCTCGGAAGTCTGCGCACCGCGGCTGAATTTTGCGCCGTTAGCCGTTACTGAGTCGAGCTTCCAGGTGTCGTGATTCATACCCTCTTCGAGCTGCACAAGTTGATTGTTCTCGAGATTACGCAGCACGGCCACTCTTGATTCTGTTGTAATGGCTACACCTTCGAGCTTCAGGCGCAGGGGCGCAGGCGGTGCGGCGGCAACCTCAACCGGCGCAGGCGGCTCGGGCATTCTGCGATCACTGAAGAACAACGGCCGCTCGAACATCTCATCCAGCTCGTCGAGCTGCGGTGGTATGTACAAAGAGTCCCCGATTTCGGGAATCGATGCCTCCTGCGCGTCGATAGCCGCCACCTCAAAGTCCTCGATCCTCACAGGATAAAGCCACTCCATCAGAACGACGACCGCAAGCACAGCGCTCGTGACCATGAGCGCAAACGTCGATCGTCCGAGTCGGACTGACCTGATCATGTTATATCCGGCATGTAGGCGACGAGGTCAAAGTCTGCGTCCATTTGTTGGATCGCGATCTGCCGTGGTCGTCGGACTGCTGTACTGTTGCGCATCGAAATATTATCAAGGAACAGGTAAACGTCCTTCGTTTCCATGTCATAGAACGATCGCAGCACGCCTTCCAACGTGCCGCGCAGGCGAACTTTAAGCGTGACCTGAACGAAGCCCTGTTCGCGCGATGCAGGGAGAATCTGCGTACTCAGAAGTTGTGCCCGGTTTGCGGCAGCTATTTCCTTGACCATGCGCTGCAATTCGGCACCGGCGACGGCAACGGTCTCGCTTCTCAGGTAATGCCCATCAGTCAGTTGCGAGTGCTTGAGTTGTTCGAATTGGGGCAGCAAGTCCGCGTCTCGTGTAGCAACCCGGTTATAAGTCTGCAGTCGGTCATTCAGCTCGTCAATGTTGTCCCGATAGGTCGCGTTGGCAACCCAGATCGGCATAGCCGTTACGCTCAGAATGATGCCCAGGGCGGCGATCAATAACGCGATAGCGAGCCGTTGTCGCTGCTTGTCACCGAGTTGCCTGATCACTGTTCGAGGCTCCAGGCGATGTCGGCAGATAGATGGAATCGCTCCTCGCCCGTGCCGGGTATCTGCACAACTGGCGAGCGGAAGCGGGCGTTGTGCAAGAGCGAGGATGACTCGACAATCGCGATCAACGCGGCCGACGAAGAAGATTGTCCCTGCAGCTGGAGTTCATCGTCAGCAATGTCAAGGCGGCTGATCCAGGTGTCGTCCGGCAGTATTCGGCTTACTTCGTCAATGAGTTGCACAACCATCAGGTTCGATTGCTTCTTTTGTTCCAGGTATCGAGTTCCGGCCGCCAGCATGGCCACGTCATCCCGTAGCTGGCTTCCCTGTTGTGCGGTAGCAGCAGCCTCCTGCAGCTGCGGCTCGAGTTCCTGGATAAGCCGATACTTTTGTAACAGTGGCAATGCGGCGGCCGTAATGATCAGCACACCGCACAAAATTGCCAGGCCTGCATTGAGGCGAAAATTGGCCTGACGCCTGCTGCGCCGCATTTCCTCAGGCAGCAGGTTCACGGGCAGCAAATCAGCAATAGTGTCATCGTGAATGGTCACGACATTTGGACTCATATCCTGTCGCGCCACAGTTTCGAGAATGTCATTGACGATTGCGCGCGGCGAGTAAACTAATTCAACCGACAGCCGTTGCTTGTGCGCATCGCGCCCTGTCACCACGAAGTCATAGTAGATTTTGTCTGCCGAAAATGGCGTGTGCTTGTCCATCTCGAATGCCAGAACTTCGTGCAGATTTTCCTCTGCCGCGAGGGGCAAGGTAATCGGCGTACTCAGTACCTTGTCGCGCGGCAGCAGCAGTACCCGATCGCGGGCGTCCGTCGACAAGCTGACTGCCATACCCGCCGGAGCATCGCGATCAATTCGCTGCACTTCCCGCGAGCGTGCGGAGGTCCCTTGCCGGACCACCATGACCCGGTCGTCCACAGTAATGAACAGACGCTGATTGCGCTGTGCGATCGCGTTCCGCATATCCTGCGGCAACAGACCAAGCAGTTCGGCACTCCACCACGACCAGAACTCGTCAAAACGGCGCTTCAGCGGTGCGGCATACCGGACGCGCAGTGGTTGTAGTGACCGGGCGATGTCGACGTTCATTCCTGTTCCTCGAGCGCCTGCATAAGGTTTGCTCTCGACGGTTCGCGCCACTCCAGAAATCTAAACGGCTCATCCTGCGTTGCCGCGATGCGAACGACAGCCTCGACGGTCGCGAATGAGCCCGCCGTGCCCGAGGCGCCGGCATAAACGTGATAGGTGCCGCTGCGCACACCTCCTGTACTGCTATCCTGACCGCTCTGCATTGCGCCCGGCAGTGGTGCTGTCACTGCGCCGTCTTTGGCGCCTGTCAGCGCTGCCACCAGATACGGCGGTGCAAATTCGAGGGCCAATCTCGAGCTGCCCGAATGCACCGTCAGGAACGGGGCAAGCCGATCGAACAACTGCTGTTGCACGCCGAGCACATACTTCAGTTCATCAATGGTTTCGAACGCGCCGTCACGGGCAGTCCATGGCACACCGGCGGCCCGGTAGTCGTCATCTTCGGCACCGTTCAGGTGCGACAGGTTATCGCCGTCGCGCCAGTCGAGAATCGCGTCGACAAGCTCCCGCTGCAGCGTCTCGTCTGCACCGCCGGCGCGGAGCGTCTCCGCCAGCAATCCGGCATCGGCGGCGTTCAGGTCGACCAGCCCGGTGGCATCCCGGATCGCGACCGTGACCGAATCATCGCCGATTTTGACGGAGAACAAGGTGCCGTCGACCGGCCGCTGCCCGGCACTTTCGTTCGCCAGCAATTCCATAATGGCATACTGAATTCCGCCTTCGGCCAGCGCACGAGCCTGCGCGTGTCCCAGGTGCCGCGCTGCGAGCTGGGTGTCGGTGTGCGTATTGCGCGTGTGGCCGGCGGCCATGACACTCAATAGCACGACGAGCCACAGCACGATGACCAGTGCCATGCCTTGTTGCCTGCGTGGTACCGTGCCGATACTCATGATTCTTCACTGCCGCGTAGCGGTAACACGAGTTCCGGCCATGCGTTCCGGGAATTCTCGATACTCGTGCGAATTCGAATGGCGGCGGGATAACGCTTCGCATCAGGCCGCCAGTTCTGTTTCCATGACGGTATCTCGTCATCCATTTCGGCGCCGAAGTAGTCGAAAGACAGGTCCTCGAAGCCGGCAACCAGAACCATGTGCCTGCCAAGATCTGTCTCGCCAGGATCCGCACTCCCCGGATCGAAAGGCCCGAAAGACAGCACCAGCATGCGGCCATCGTCGTCTTTTCTGGCCGTTAGTTCATAAATCAGGAAACCCGCCCCGTGCGAATGTTGCGGTGCCGGTGCGATAAATCGTACCTGATCTTCGTTGCCATCAAACGCGATGCGTTCGTCATTGCCGTCAGTCCACGTGAATGTGGTCAGTTGGCCGAACTGGCGTCGCAAGAAGTCCGACGCAGCCCGCATCTGCTCCGTTGCGTTGGCGCGCGAGTGCCCGGCTTCCCAACTGCGGCTCGCAATGCGAACCGCGCCAAAAGACGCGGTCATGAATAACGTCAGTATCGTGATCGCGACGAGCAGTTCAATGAGTGTGAAACCGCCACTATCGCGTCGCTGATTCATCGCGTTAATGGGCATGAATGGCCCCGGGGACATCATGACCTCGACCTCTTTGGCGCACCCAATCGAATGCTGCTGAGATTCACTTGCCGCGTGCGGCCCGCATGTGGCCATTCGACAGTGACCGTAATGTAATAGGCAGGCACTTGCGTGGCGCTTTGGTAGTAGCCGTTGAACGGCACGTAATTCGTGACAACTCGTGTCCAGTTGAACTTGTCTGAATCATTACCGCGCGTTTCGCCCGGCTCGAGTCTCGAGATGACGCCGACGCTCGCAAGCTGTGTCTCGGCGACTAGAATAGCGCGTGCATAATCCGATGATACGGAGACATTGCGCAGGCCGGTCGAGAAGATTCGTAACAGTACCGTCAGCGCGAGCGCGAGAATCATGAACGCGACCAGCACTTCGATCAGCGTGTAGCCGGAATGACGGGGATTAGCGCGCACCGTCCTGCACCTCCCAGAGAGCTACGCGGCCCATCAGCCAGCCGACAGAAACCTGATAATGAATTTCGTCGTTGCCAAGCCTGATCGCCGTACCGCTCGAACTGCCGTCCGGGTAAAACCTGAGCCTGTATGGTTCATCCCCGATCTGCACGACGGTTGACCCGGTGGCATCCTCGATCAGCGCCATGCGGACGCCTCGGGGCAAGACGTGATCTTCCCCGCCGCGCATCTTGTACACCGATTTGTCGAAATCGAACTGCATCTCCACCGCCATGCTGCGGCTGATCGCCTGGTTACGCGCATCACGCAAGGTGACGGCGAGTTCGCGCGCAGCGACCTTGATTTTGGTGCCCGGAACGACGGCGGAGATCACCGGCGGCACGAGTGAAACCAGCAAGCCGGCAATTGCGAGCACCACAAGCAGTTCCAGCAAAGTGAAGCCGGCCGGCCTGCGGTACAAAGGTGTGCGTCTTGTTACCAACTCACGACGTCCTGATCTTCGCCTTCTCCACCGACGGCATTGTCGCGGCCGAGTGAGTAGAGGTCATAGTCACTGTGCTCTCCGGGCGCAAGGTAGTGATATTCGTTCCCCCATGGGTCCTTCGGAATTTCCGTCTTCCGCAAATACGGTCCCTGCCAGTTACTTACCGCAGCCGGTTCGTCCGATAGTGCCTGCAAGCCCTCCTCAGTGGTTGGGTAGCGGCCGACCTCGAGATGAAACAGATCCAGTCCGGCACCGAACTCCTCAATCTGCAGCTGCGCGGTATCGGTCTTCGCGCCACCGAGGTTTTTCAGCACTCGCGGTCCGACAAGTCCGGCCAGCAGTCCCAGTATCAGAAGCACGACGAGCAGTTCAATCAAGGTGAAGCCGAATCGACGTCGTAAAGCAGCCAAATTCCTGTTAATCATGCTTGCTCATCCTCCCGCCTAGATGACGAGTTCATTAATGCTCAGAATCGCGACCAGTATGGAAATAATGACGGCTGCAATAACCGCGCCCAGCAGCAGGATCAGTGCGGGCTCTAGAAGTGTGAGCGCACGTTTGATGGTTACCTGCGTATCGCGATCATAGGTCGCAGCGACCTTTCGCAGGATTTCCTGTAAGTCGCCCGACTCTTCGCCGACGCGAATCATGTGCGCAGCGAATGACGGAAAATGCGCGGTTTGTGCGAGCGGGCCTGCGAGGCTCTGACCCTCTTTAAGACTACCGGCAACACGCTCCAGGCCGTCTGCCAGTACCCTGTTGCCCATCGTACCTTTGACGATAAGAAGCGCTTTGAGCAAAGGCACGCCGTTTTGCAACAGCGTACTCAATGTATAGGCAAAGCGAGCCACCTCCATCTTGACGATAATGTCGCCGGCAAACGGCAGTTTGAGAACCCGGGCATGCCACTTGTATGCGCTGGCCGGCTGCGTCAATTGTCTGCGCATGAACGCGATCGTCCCACCGACCAACACCAGCAGGAGCCAACCGTAACTTTGTACAGCCTCACCGGCGGCGATCGTAATTCTTGTTGGCAAAGGCAGGACCTGTCCAACGCCCTCGAACATCTGCGTGAACTGGGGCACGACATAGCCGAGCAAAATGAGAATCGACACGATGGCGACGACCACGAGAATTGCCGGGTAAATCAAGGCCGAGGTCAAAGCGCCACGCAATTCCTTGCTGCGCTCCATGTAGTCGGCAAGCCGCTCGAGAACTGCTTCAAGCGCGCCACCTGACTCGCCAGCCCGCAGCAGGCTGACGTAGAAACGGCTGAATACGTTTCCCTGCTCCTCCATTGCATCGGCCAGAGTTGCGCCTTGCTTCACCCGGTCACGTACGTTTTCGAAAAGTATTGCAAGTGGGCTGCCGTCGGCGAGTGAGATCAGAATTGCCAGCGCACGGTCCAGCGGCAGTCCGGCGTGCAGTAATGTGCTGAGCTCACGAGTCGCCACTCCAAGCTGCTCCTGTGTGACGCGTTGCCTAAGAAAATGCCACTGTCGCCGCGATTTTGAGCGTTGCGCCGATTTATCGACCCGAATCGGGATGTGTCCCGTCGCCTGCAACTGCTCGACGACATGTCCGCGGCTGCTGCCGCTCAGTATGCCGTTGACGATATCGCCGTCAGCGGTCGCTGCCTTGTACTGAAAAGTCGCCATCGTCACTACGATTGCTCTGGTGTAACTCGCAGAACTTCTTCGACGGTCGTTTCGCCGGCGACCGCTTTGCGAAGACCGTCATCGCGCATCGAAACCATGCCCAGATCGGCAGCCGCGCGAGCGATTTCACTGACATCGGAACGTTTCAGGACCAGCTGCCTGATGGCGTCGGTCATCGGAAGAATTTCGAGGATTGCGCAGCGGCCGCTGTAGCCGGTATTGCCGCAGTGATCGCATCCAATGGGTTTATGCAAGGTAAGTTCGCCGTTGCCCGCAAACCGGTCGAGGCCCCAGCGCTCGACGACTTCACGCGGCGGGGCGTAGGGCTCGCGGCACTCGGGGCAAAGTGTGCGCACGAGCCGCTGTGCCTGAATCGCAATCACGGCGGAGGTCAGCAGGTAATCCTCCACGCCCATGTCCAGCATGCGCATGACGCTGCCGGCAGCATCGTTGGTATGCAGAGTCGACAGGACCAGGTGCCCCGTCAGCGCTGACTGAACCGCTATCTGTGCGGTTTCAGTATCGCGCATCTCGCCGATCATGATGACGTCGGGGTCCTGGCGGACAATGGAGCGCAGTGCATTTGCGAATGTCAGGCCAATCTGCGGCTTGACCTGCATCTGATTGATGCCGCGGATGTTGTACTCGACCGGATCCTCGACCGTGATGATCATGCGTTCCGGCTTGTTCAGATGCCGCAAGGCCGCATACAGGGTCGTGGATTTGCCGCTGCCGGTCGGGCCCGTGACGAGCAGAATGCCGTGCGGCGTGGCCAGGATTTCCTGCATGACTGTTTCTTGCTGCGGGCTGAAACCCAGCGGGCCGAAATCCAGCGCGACCGAGTCACGCTGCAACAGGCGCAGAACCACGCTCTCGCCGTACATGGTTGGTACCGTCGACACGCGCAGATCGTATTCGTTACCACGTACGCGCTGCTTGAATCGGCCGTCCTGTGCAAGACGGCGTTCGGCGATGTTCAGGTTCGCCATGATCTTCACGCGCGAAATTACCGCGGCCGACGATTGCGTCGGTGGCGCATCCACTTCGCGTAACAGCCCGTCGACGCGATAACGAATTTTCAGCTGGTCTTCGAACGGTTCGATGTGAATGTCCGATGCTCCGGCTTCCGCGGCCCCGTGGATCAGTTGATTGACAAGCTTGATGACCGGCGCTTCACCGGCAAGTTCTTTGAGCTGCTCTACATCGTCGAGATATTGGGCAGACACCGACGCATCGACAACATCATCGCTGCGTTTGTCAGAGTCGTACAGTCGATTCAATGCGATGTCGATCTCTGCAGGAATGCCGAGACACGCAACAACGCTCTTGTTACTGACCAGCCGTAACGCATCGAGGACGTGTTGATCCTGCGGGTGCGACATGACGACGGTTAGCTCGGTCTCGTCCTGGTCGAGTACCAGAACGCGGTTGTTCTTCAGGAATCTGGGCTCAATGCCGAGGTCGGCCAGTGGTTCAGCCGGAAAATCGGCACCGTCGACGAGTGTCAGGCCGAGCTGTTCCGAGAGACTCTCGGCGACGTCCATTTCGGATACGAGTCCGAGTTTTGCCAGGATGGAACCGATTTTTTCCCAATCGCCCTGTTCGCGTTGCAGGCGCAACGCGCGTTCGACATCGGATGGTTGCAGTTTACCTGCCGCGACCAGCAGTCCACACAAAGCGTCCGGGCCGGAATCGATCTGGCCGCTGAACCCAGTCTCAAGTTTCACGACACTGCTCATGCTGGCTCTGCTGGTTAGATTGCTCGCCACGGGCAATAGCCCGCGACGCGCGATCGCGGAATACTCAAATTATCGTAGCCGATCCCGGCACATCAAAGAACGGCCAGTAGTCGTGGTTCCGACTGTACTAAATGCAGGGATTCAATGGCGAAAACCTGATCGAAAGTCGGGTGCATGGACGCACTGAGCGAGAGTACCCTTTTGGAGCGACTGATTGCGGCCCGAACTGATGACCAAGAATACGTATTACCTGTTCCATTTGTTCCTTGCATTTTCGTTGGCCTCGTGCAGCAGTGCGCCGCCGCAGCGGACCGCGGAGACCGCGGACATTGCATCGGCTACTGGCGGCCAAAGCGAGCGAGAAGATGGCCGGGAGAGGACAAAACCCTATGCGGGTGATGCGGCAGACGCAGCCACTCCGGCCAGAGATCGTGAGTCGGTTGCTCTGGGGTCCGGCGTTTTCGTGCAGGGCGCCAGCAATGGTCAGGCCAACGGTTATGCGGATGGAGACGGGGTAACGCTCAATTTCGAGAAGGCCAGCTTGCCGGAGTTCCTGCGCGTAGTCTTCGAGACGATCCTTGCCGAGAATTACCTGATAGACCCACAGGTAAATGGATCGGTGACACTGCACACAACACGGGCCGTCAAGCGAGAGGTGGTGTTGCCGATTGTCGAGGCAGTGCTGGAGCAGAACGGTGCAGCGCTCGTCAGGGACGAGGGCATGTTCAAGGTCGTGCCATTGGCGGATGCCGCAGGTGCCTCCGGGTCGCCTGTAGTCGGGCGGTTTCCATCCAGTCGCAGGACCGGATATGGCATTCAGGTCGTGCCACTGGCACATGTGTCTGCCGGTGAAATCGAGAAGATCATCACTCCGTTTGTGCCGGACGGCAGTTCCATGAACGTGGACACGGCGCGCAACGTCCTGATCCTGTCCGGCCCGAAATACCGTATCGACGACCTGCTCGCAACGGTTCGAACCTTCGATGTCGACTGGCTCAAGGGCATGTCGTTCGCGATGTTCAGGCTGGAGTATGCGGATGCGGCATCAGTGGTTGGAGAATTGGAGGCCGTTATCGGTGGCGCAGGGTCGTCTCCTCTGGCAGGCATTGTCAGGCTGCTTCCAATCGAACGCCTGAACGCCGTGCTGGCTATTACGCACCGGCCTGACCACATCGCCGACATTCAAAAACTGATCGAGGAATTCGACTGGGGTCTGGAGGGATCGTCAGGTCGGCGCCTGTTCGTTTACGAACTCGAGAATGGCAAGGCCGAGAGCATTGCAGGCGTGCTGCAGGAGATATTCGGTCAGGATAGCCGTGACCTGGCCTCTGAAGACGCTGGCATGACGTCCGGCGCCGGCGTATTCCGCAGTGCGCAGGCCGTGACCCGACCGGCCCCGATTCCCGGGGGTCAGGCATCGGGCGGTGGCTACGTGCAGGCCAGCCCGCCGGCAACGCCGATGACGGACGCCGGCCCGGCAGCCGATGGCATCTCGGCCGAAAGCCAGGGAGAGGTCACGATCATTGCGGACCAGGACAATAACGCGGTTCTCGTGATGGCGAGTCAGCAGGACTATCGCGCAATCGAAGCGGCTATCCGCAGACTGGATGTCGCTCCCAGACAGGTGCTGATCGAGGCGACGATTGCGGAAGTAACTCTGTCGGATACGCTGTCATATGGAGTGCGCTGGTTTGTCGAGAATTCCGATAACCAGTTCGGCTATAACGCTCCGGTGCCGTCGGCGGCTTCGGGTGAGGGGCTTGCGTTCGCGTTCTTCGATCAGGCCAGTGACCTGCGATTCTTTTTCGACGCGCTGGCGACTGAATCGTCAGTAAAATTTCTGTCGACGCCGCAGGTGATGGTGCTCGACAATCAGACCGCGAATATTCGTGTCGGCGACCAGATACCCGTGACGACACGCAGTTCGCAGAGTACGAGCAACCCGGACGCACCGATTGTTACCGAGGTCCAGTTTCGAGACACCGGCACGCTGCTGACGGTTACACCGCGGATCAACGCGGGTGGACAGATTACACTGGATATCAGTCAGGAGGTCAGCTTGCCCGGTACCGAGCCGGCACTCGGTGGCGGTGGCAACGTATCGATTGCGCAACGGACGATCAACAGCAGCGTCATTGTGCAAAGTGGCCAGGCTGTCGTGCTCGGTGGCCTCATTCTCGAAACGACAAGCGATGGCCGGTCCGGTATTCCTTTGCTCAAGAACATTCCGTTGCTCGGCAGGCTGTTCAGCACGACGTCCGAGGACGTCTTCCGCACCGAGTTGATTGTGACCGTCAGCCCGACACTCATCGAAAACCAGCGTGAAATGCGCAAGGTGACTGAGGAGCTGCGAAACCGGATGACCAAAGCAACCGAGTACGCGAAATCGGTTGAGGGCGGTCTTAGTAGTCCGTGACATGAGCATGACAATTCGCCATTGGACGCTGTTCTTTCTGTCTCTTGTCGCTCTTTGCCTGGCGGCATTGGCCCTCTTGCCCGAGCCGAGTGTGGTTGCCGGCCGCTCGATCATCATTGTCGGACTCGCGGCGGTTGCAGCGGCTTTCTTTCTGTATTTGCGTAACCAGTCGCAACTTACGAGTCGCCTGGACGAAGCCGGGAAATCCGTGCAAACCATTCTGGATGGTGTCTCGGATCCGGCAACAATCATTGACGCGGATTTTCGTGTTACGGCGATGAACAAAGCAGCGCGTAAACTGCTGCCCGAAAATGGTGACATCGATAGCCAAATGTATTGCTACCGGGCACTGCATGGCCTGGATCAGCCGTGTGACCCGTCAGAACGTCCCTGCGCGTTGCTGACCGGAAAGTCGGCTAAAGAACTGCAGGTGTTGAGCGGAGACGATGGGCAGGAGCGCCTGGTCGAGATAAGAAGCACGCCGCTGCATGACAAGTTCGGAACACTCACCGGCATTGTCGAAGTGGCACATGATCTCAACGAACAGGAAAAAATCGCGCTTAAACTGAAACGAGCGAGGGAGGATGCGGAGACCGCACATCGAGCAAGGTCGGAATTCGTCGCCACGATGAGCCACGAGGTTCGAACACCGATGAATGCCGTACTTGGAATGACGGATCTGCTGCGTCTGTCGGATCTCAAGCGCAGGCAGAAGAACTACGTTCAAATCATCGAAAGCAGCGGCAACATGCTGCTTAGCCTGGTTGACAATATGCTCGATTTTCCAACGCTCGAATCGGGTGAACTGGTGCTGCAAAAGCAGAAAATGTTTGTATCCGATTTGCTGGAACAGGTACTGGCGATCATGGGTTACCAGGCATACTCGAAAGGCCTCGAACTCATCGGCGACATTGAGGACGATTTGCAAGGGCGTGTTTTTGCCGATGCGCAACGACTGCGGCAAATCATGGTCAACCTTGTTGGCAATGCGATCAAGTTCACCGATCAGGGTGAGATTGTCGTACACATCCGTGTCGGCGCCGAGGCTTCCGGGCAAGCCTCGCTGCGCGTGGAGATATCGGACAACGGCATTGGTATGTCGAAAGCAACCCAGGCGAGCATGTTCAATGCATTCGGACGATCCGCCGACCCCGATGCGGCGTTTCACAAACAAGGAAGCGGGCTCGGGCTGTCGATAAGCAAGCAACTCGTCGATCTCATGGGCGGTGAAATGAGCATAAAGAGTGCGCCCGGGGAGGGCACCACTGTACGATTCTCGGTACCGGTCGAAGTGCTTCCTGCGTCAAATGCGGACCTTGCTCAAAGCGTGCATGCGCTGAAGGGCTGTCGCATGCTCATTGTTGACGACAACGTGAGGGTTTCCAGAGTCATTTGCAGTAATCTGCATAGCTGGGGCATGCACTGTAAGTCCGTAAGATTCCCGAATCAGGTATTCGATCGCATCGCGGGGGCCGCAGCGGCTGGTCAACCTTTTGACGGCGTCATCATCAACATCGACCTGCCAGATGCCGATGGTTTGTCACTGGCACGTGCAATCAGGGCGCAGAGCGACCTTGCGCACCTGCCAATTATCTTACTAACGTCGATTGCGCAGCCGCTTGAAGTTGGTGAGGTGTCACCGCTCGGTGGAATTCGCTGCGTCAACAAGCCGATTCTGCCAAGCGAATTGCGCCACAACCTTTACAGGTTATTGGAAGTCGACGACTGGGAGGGCAGGCGCAATGGAGAAAATGAGGTAAGAACCTTACGCATCCTGGTCGCCGAGGATAATCCTCTTAACAGGAAACTATTGTCGCGAATGCTCGAGTCACTCGATCATCGCGTCGACTGCGTTGACGATGGCCCGGCGGCGCTGAGAGCGTTCGAAGAGAAATCATATGACTTGATACTTATGGACTGTCAGATGCCGGGTCTCGACGGCGACGAAGTGACAAGAAAGATACGGAATACAACGGACAAGAACATACGGCAACCCATCATCATTGCAGTGACTGCCGACATTTCTGCAGAGCACAAGTCGAAATGCCTGCAGGCCGGGATGGACGATTTCCTCACCAAGCCGATACGTTTGCAGGTACTCGAGTCAGGTCTGCGACGTTGGTCGGCGGTGGTCGGTGAAAGCGATGCGAAAGCGGGCGTGGCGGAGCATGCACCCGGGAATGCTTGCGACCAGGAGACACTGAGGCATTTGCGCGATCGTGCAGGCGGCGATGGCGCGGCTTTCGTCAGCGACTATATCGATCTGTTCCTCCGCGACACGTCGTCGCGCCTCGAGGTCATGCGCGCGGCCGTCGAACATGAAGATGCAGCGACATTGGGTCGGGAATGCCACGCGCTCAAGGGAGCTTGCCTGGAAGTTGGTGTTTCGCAGTTGGGCGCCTGCTGCGATGCACTGCGCGATGCCAGCAAAGATGGACGATTTAACGAACTGCGCGGCGCGTTAGATCGCCTGAGCGAGGAGTTCGAACGTGTGAAGCCGGTTTTCGAGGCAGAAAAAAACCGCTCGGCTTAATCGCCTGCCTCGAGTGTGATTAAGCCTTCATGCACGGCGATCGATACGGCTTCGGTTCTGTTGCCCGCATTCAACTTGCTCAAAATCGCGTGCACATGAAACTTGACCGTTGACTCGGAGATGAACAGTTGCGCGCCGATATCGCGGTTCGTCTTGCCCACGGCCAGCAACTCGAGCACCTGCTTTTCGCGCTTGCTGAACTGTATGGCAGGCTGCTTTGCTTTTGTCGAGCGCTTGTTCATGTGGTTCATGAGCGTGGCCGCTACGGCCGGCTCGATGGCCATCCCGCCGTCACTGACATTGCGTATGGCACCGACGATTTCTTCTTTCGGGCTGCCTTTTAACAGGTAGCCGTCGACACCAAGTTCGGCGGCCTGGATGATGCGATCTTCCTCATCATGCGATGTGTAAATAATTACGCGCACGTCTGGCGCCGCATCGCGCAGCTGGCGCAGGGCGTCGACTCCATTGATGTCGCCAAGCTCGAGGTCGAGAAGGACCACGTCTGGCTGAAGGTCGGCCAATACAGTGCCGATGCCGCTGACCGATTCAATATCGCCAACGACGTCGATGCCGCTCTCGGATTCGAGTATGAGTCGTACGCCATGCCGGACCACCGGATGATCGTCAACGATCAGAATACGAATCATGGTTGCAGCTTGCTCCAACATTTACCGGCCCTGGTTGATCTTGTTATTTTTCCTTTCGCGGCAGGACGCTCCGGACCTGCCAAAATGTCTGGAGACATGAGAATCTGGTGCCCGGTGTGAGAAGTTCTTGTTTGGCTGGTTTTTGTCACACCGGGCATCTATCAGCTCAAATGCATTGAATCATGATTGGACGCAATATTTAACAAATTTGTTTTAGTTGGGAATTCGTTCCCAAGTTTCGCCACAAGCATTGTCTGCTGATGCGAAATTCGATCCTGCAGTAAATTGCGTACCAGGGGACTCACGCTTTTCAGGAAATTCACGAACGCGACGGAGAAAAATCGTCGCGTTCGCGCCAGACAATCTGGTGGCACGTTAAGGTGGATCATCGCTGCGGATATTACCTGTACTTAGGTACAGAAAAAAACCGTACCTCCATAGAGCCCAAAACCGCTCCGGCAGCCAGTAGTCCTGCGCAGCCCGATTCGTAAACTAAACAGGCCGAAAAACGCGTGCAGGCACGTACATCATGTGCGCCACCACGTTCTTCGGCACTGAAAAAAACTTCAAGAAAGTGAAGCTGGTCAGGGAGAGCTCGATGAACGGTCAAACCCAGGTAAATCATCCGACAACGATTTCGATCGCTGCCAAAATTCTGATTGGCGCGATTTGCGCTTTTTTTGGCACTGTCGCGCAGGCACAGATCGCCTGTACAGTGGAAAACTCCATCACGGCGAATATCGTGGCGATGGACCAACCCGTGCTCTTCAACAGGATCGGTGCGTCCAATGTCAATGGCATGATATTTGCGCTGGGCCGTGATGTCGTGACGATCAATCAGGTCAACGCGATTACGGCGGATGCCGCTGGCGTCGCAAGTACGACAGCGGATCCGTTGGACGTGCAGGTTGTGACTCCTGGCGACCCGGTGGTTGCTGGCCAGATCGTCGTGACCGCGGGCGCGGATGGAATCCTGCAGACGGTTCCCGCTTTGGGAGAAAGCATAATTCTCATCGGCGCGACGACGCCAATCGCCACCGAGAATCTGGCAGCCTTCGTCGGCAATGTCGCATTGCGACCCGACAAGCGGCCGCGTCCGCTCGTGTTGCGCATCGCTGCACGCGACTGCCTGACCATCAACCTGACGAATCTCCTGACCCCGATGGCCAACCCGATCAAGCCTGCAGTAGCAGGCGGCGACCCGTTGCCTGGCAACGACAACCGACCGCTCGGGCCGAACGGCCCCGACGCGGTTCCGATCGACGGCATCAATACCCCGATCGACGACCAGGTTCTTGATCGCCATGTCAGCTTCCACGTAGCCGGAATGCAATGGATCGGTGGGGCATCCGACGACAGCTCGTTCGTTGGTAATAACACCGACAGTACTGTGCCGCAGGGCGGTTTCAAGAGCTATCAACTTTACGCCGAACAGGAAGGCGTTTTTATTGCACGCGGCATGGCGGCGACCGTTGGTTCCGATGCGAACCAGGGCAACGCCTCGAACCTGTTGTTCGGCCAGGTCATTGTCGAACCGATAGGCGCGAGCATTTACCGCAGCCAGACAACCGAAGAAGAGATGCGGCTGGCGTCGACGGACCTCGATCCGGCTTCCGCGACTTGTGGCGAGCGGAACCTGACCGACATCTTCCAGCCTGTCATCAACTACGAGGCGCTGTATCCGAGCGCAGACTGCAACGCCCCGAACATTGTCATGCGCTGCGATGCGACTGGCACCGAACCCGCCACATCGGGGTATTGCGGAGATGATGGTGTCACGCTGCCGGCCTTCCCATATAACATCGGCGGTACCGGGGTCAAGCTCGGCGCCGCCGTCTGGATAGCCGAAGGCAAGGCCGGACTGCCCATCCTGAACATGATCGATGCCAATAATGAGATCGTGCACTCCGAGATTAACGGCCTGATCGTGGGCCCCGATCCCGATGGCAGCTGGAGATTACAGTGCCCCGGAATCGACTGCCCGTACCCGCTCGAAAGCATCGGCAAACGCAATCCGTCCCTGCCCAACAGGCTCGAGGCGTTCCGCGATTTCGCCTCCGTCTGGCATGACGAGCCTGCCACCGCGCAGGCATTCCCGGGTTTCTACAAGACAGACCCGGTGTTCAGATTCGTACTGGCCGGTGTCAAAGACGGTTTCATGATCAACTACGGTTCCGGCGGTATCGGTTCCGAGATCATCGCCAACCGACTGGGCGTGGGCCCGATGCACGATTGCCTGACCTGCGCTTACGAGGAGTTCTTCCTGACCTCGTACACGGTCGGCGATCCGGCGCAATTGAGCGACGTGGCCGCGAACATGGGCCTCGAAGACGTCAAGCCCGATCTCTCGAACCTCAATGCCGTGGCACAAGGACCGAAGGCCACCTACGTGCCGTATCCGGCGGACCCGGCCAACGTGCACCACAGCTACATCGGGGACTTCACCAAGTACCGCAATACTCATGTGGGTAAAGAGCAGCACGTGTTCCACCTGCATAATCACCAATGGCTGTACAACCCGAATGACGACAATTCGAATTACCTCGACGCTCAGGGCATCGGCCCGGGTGCCGGCTATACCTATGAGATCAACTTCGGCGGTTCCGGTAACCGCATCAAGAGTGCGGGCGACGCTATTTTCCACTGCCACTTCTATCCGCACTTTGCGCAGGGCATGTGGTACATGTGGCGCAACCACGATGTGCTCGAAACAGGGACACTCCTGGAGGCCTCTGGCGGTGCCGACCTCTTCCATACCGCGCCATGGGCGCTCGAGAACGGCACGCCGATGCTGGCGTCCGTCGCCGGCCTGACCCCCGCTGCTCCAGGTGCGCGGGTGCGCTCGCTGCCGGACGGCGAGATCGTAGCAGGCGCGCCAATTCCGGCAATCATCCCGCTGCCTGGCAAGGCCATGCCGCGGATGCCTGGCGAAGTACAGGTCGTTCCCAACCCATTGATGAAGACTGCATCGATGTTCCATCCGGTCAGTCCGGGCGTGCCAGTGCCGGTTGGCAGCCTGGCCAAGGTCGTACAACGCGACGTCCACGTGGGTTATCCGTTCTGGATCGCCGGCATCGAGGACATCGTTGGACAACGTCCACCCACGCCACCGCTGGATATGGTTGACTATGGTTTGGCGACAACTCTGAGTAGCACGTTTGTTAATAAGGTCCTGAAAAATCCTGACGGCACGCCATACAAGAGCGTCACAAACTTGTTTGAAAAGCTGGTCCCGGCCCAGGCCGACGGCCATGATGGCGGTTTGCCACGCACGGCCCTGATGGGTTATGCGGCGGGCGGCTCTACCCTCGAAAACGTCGTTTCGCCGCTGGATTTCAGCAAGGTGCTCGATCAGGCCCAGGCCGTCTTCTATCCCGAAGAGGGCACAGATGTCGAGCAGACCGCGATGGCGTACCACTCCATTCGTGACCATGAGAGTTTCGCCGTGGGAACGACTGGCGCCGTTAGTCCGGCACCCTTCCAACTGAACGGCATCAAACCGGCCGTCGGCGCGCCGTATCACGAGCCGTGTCGCGATGACCAGGGTGATCGCTTCGACACCGACGATGATCCCTTGTCCGAGATTGGACATGTCTTCTGGGGTGCTGATGAGGGCGAATGGACGGACGACAGTACGTACGAGAGCGTTTTTGACGCCGATACACCGCGTATCTACAAAGGCGTCAACATCCAGTTCGACGCTGTCCTGAACAAGGCCGGTTATCACTATCCGCAGCAACGCATCATCTCGCTGTGGGCGGATGCCGTACCGACCATCACCAAAGCGAAGGCGCCCGAACCGATGGTATTGCGCTTCAATTCCTTCGAGTGTGGTGTCTTCCACCATACCAACCTGGTTCCGGAGTATTACGAGCTCGATGATTACCAGGTGCGCACGCCAACCGACATCATTGGTCAACATATCCATCTGCCGAAGTGGGATCTGACCACGGCGGACGGTGCGGCCAACGGCTGGAACTACGAAGATGGAACACTGTCTCCGGGCGCCGTGCACGAACGGATCGAGGCGATCAACCACTTCACGGGAGCACACCTTGCTGCAGCCGGCGCACCGGACGGTTTTGTAGTACCGACCAGTCTCGGCCCTCTTCACGCTGAAGAGCACCCGTATTTCGGCGTCGGTGGCCTCTCTCCGACTCCGCCAGGAACTCTGGCAACGAAGTGGCTGGGCGCACGCACCACGACGCAGCGCTGGTTCTTCGACCCGGTACTCAACAGCGACGGCATCGACCGCGGTCTCGGCATTGTTTTCACGCATGACCACTATGGCCCGTCGACGCACCAGCAGATCGGCCTGTACGCAACCGTACTGACCGAACCCGCCGGATCGTCCTGGTATCAAAATGAGACCGGCGAGCAGTTGGGTTGCCAGTACGACGGCGATCCAGCTTGTCGCTTCGACGGCGGACCGACCTCGTGGCAGGCGGTTATCGAGCCCAAGCAGGAAGCGACGCAATTCAACCCTGCAGGCCAGATATCGCCGTACCGCGAGTTCTATTTCGAATACAGCGACTTCCAGCATGCCTATGAAGCCGGCGTCTATGTCGGTGCTGACCAGAATGGCGAGGCAACGGGCGGGATCGTCGGCGCCGATCGCACTCTGATGGCAGTAACGGACCTCGGCAACCCGGCAAATTGTGACGATGCCGCTAACGCATTCCGTTGCGCGATCAATCCGCCGGCCAGGGAGCAGAATATGCCTGTATTCCCGGACCTGGTTGACGAGATCGCCAATACGACGGACGATCCTTTGAATAATTACTGTCCGCAACGCCCGTGTCCGCAGGCGATCGATGTCGCGGATCCGGGTATGTTCGTCGTCAACTACCGCAACGAGCCTGTTGCCCTGCGCGTCTACGACCCGAACAAGATCGGGCCTGACGGTCTGCCCGGCACCCAGGCAGACGGTGTTGCCGGCGACCTGGCATTTGCACTGGCGGGCACCGATGACAACGCCCAGCCGATCGTGCGCAAGTTCGAAGTCGAGGATTTCAGCGGCGCCAGCACATTGCCACCGCTCGGTCCTACCGGCAATTTCCAGGTGCTGAACATTCAGCCCAAGGCCGGTAACAGCATCTATGGCACGGTATTCCCGCCACCGATCAACGAGTTCCAGGCACTCAAATCGCACGACCCGTTCACGCCGATGGTGCGAACGATGGCCGGCGACCGGAATCGCGTGAAAATTCAGGCAGGCGGGTTTGAAGAAGAGCACACGGCAGCGTTCCATGGCATGAAATGGTTGCAGGGCGGCTCGAGCTTCGGCGGTGCGCCGAACAGCGGCTGGCGTAATGCCCAACCCGGCGGCATCTCGGAGCAGTTCACGCTGAACTCGCCAATCGTGGGCGTCGTCGGCCAGGCCGGCAACAGCGTCGACTATGCGTACACCATGGACACGTCGATGGACGGCTACTGGAGCGGCATGTGGGGACTCATGCGGGTCTACAGCAACAAGCAAAATAATCTGACCGTGTTGTCGTCTTCGCCGTTTGCGTCCAACAACAATGTCCGGATCGACAATCGCGACGAGTTCATCGGCGCCTGTCCGGCGATCGAGGAAGGAAATGGAAGGAATCGTCAGATGCGCACCTTGAACCTGCGCGAATACGACGTCACTGCCGTTCTGGCGAACGATATTCTGGGCAAGCCCGCCGGTTTGACAATACCCGCAGATCCACATCCAACCGGGCATGTCGGCGGATCGCCGGACCCGGCAGGAGGCACGCTGGTCTACAACTCACGAACCGGCACGAATGCGCTCGGCATCGGACCAATCCACGATCCCACTGCGATCCTCTATGTCCGTACCGAGGACATGGCGAATCCGGATGATCCGAAGGCAGGTTTGCTACCCGGTGTCCCGGTCGAGCCACTGATCCTCAGAGCGAATGCAGGCGACTGTATCGACGTTACCTTGCGCAATCGTTTGCTGACCCAGGCAGTTCTTACGGTCGGTGGCACTCCGGTGATCGATGCAAGCGGTGCTGCTGTATTCCTTAATGATGGTGATCTGTTTGTACTCGATCCCGTTGGCACGTCATCTTGTGGTGGCGCGAACTGCACGGCAGTCACGGCGGCGCAAGTCACTTTTGACCAGATGCCGGAACTGGCGACATTCGGCTCACTGCTGGGAGCTAACAAGCGCCACTACGGCAACGCCCTCGGCCTTACCCCTGATGAGGGTTCGACGACGTTCCAGACGAACCTGATCCAGGCGTCACCGTGGGTAGGCCTGCACCCGCAACTCGTTGAGTTCGACGGCAGCCGCGACAACGGTATCAAGACCGGCACGAACAATAGCCAGGCGATTGTGCCTCCAGGACAGCAGACGACGTATCGCTGGTATGCCGGCGATCTTGCTATCGGCGAGACCGATGACAGGCGGCCCAATTTCGTGCTGACGGCCACTGCGGTCGAGTTTGGCGGTTCGAACCTGCAGCCTGCCGATGTCATCAAGCAGGGCATGAAGTCAATGGTTGGCCAGCTCGTTATCGAGCCTGAAGGGTCGACATGGCCTGATGCGCTTGCAGATCTTGAAGCGCGTGCGGGAACAGATCCGAACGGAGCGGGACACAAGACCCGGGCCATGGTCACTGTGGCCGATAGCTCAGGCACGCCACTTTTCCGCGACCTGTCGCAGGTCTGGACCAAGGGCCAGACGCAGTACTACGCCAACAGTGAGCCTGTGGAGCATATGAATGGCGAAGGCAATGGCATCCCCGAGGATCCGCAGGATTCCACAGGCATGGCCATCAACTACGGCATCGAGCCGGTCTGGTTCCGTTTGGGGATACTGCCAAACGCGCACTTCGGGAACGCCGGATCCGGGGCGACCACCTTTGGTGGCAATACCCAGTTCGATGTGTTCTCGAACGCCAAAGTCGGTACGGATCCGCAGACGCCCGTGTTCACAGCACCGGCAGGCATGCAGACGCGCATGCGCGTAACTGTACCGCACGGCACCAACCGTGGTTCGACCTTCGCTCTGCACGGTCATCTGTGGCAACGGGATCCGTATATCACCGAGAACAATACCGCCGGGTTCCCCAATGGCTATTACCTCGGTGGCGACGGTGTCGGTTCGAAGGATATCGGGTTCAACCCGCTTGGCTTTTATCAGGGTGGTCAGGAGAGCATCTGGCCGTCAAACCATTACGATATCGTTCTGCCGAAAGCAGGTGGTGAGAACGGCGTCCCTGGTGACTACATGTTCCGTGACGTCGGGTCTTTCGGTAGTGCGAGCGGTGTGTGGGGTATCCTGCGGGTGGTAGAGCCGGCGCCATAGGCCGGCGGGAATACATTTTGGACAAGGATGTCCCGGCAATAAGTGGGTGCGGTCTGATTCAGACCGCACCCACGCTTTACGATGGAACCGCGACGAATCGTTTCCCAAGGTGAGCAACAATAAGGTGGCAGGATGAATGTGACCAGGACTACTTCTCTGCAGTCATTGACAAAATTTTTGATCGTGCTTGTGTCCACGGCAGCGATTTTGCTGCCGGTGAGTTATGCCGCTCAGACGAAACCCGCGGCAAGCGGCCAACTCGTCAAGCATGGCATCGTCGTCGACTTCGAGGCCTTCCCTGTCGGAGATGCGGCGGACGGACTCGTGGAAGGACAGCTGGCTGAAATGCGCTTCCGCCTGACGGAAGAAGCCACGGGCGCACCGGTCACCGGTATCACACCGGGTGTGTGGATGGACATGGGCCAGGTTATCCAGGACAAGTCCGGCGCCGAGCAGAAGAGCTGCAAGGAAAAGATCGCGCTGTATCTCAAAGGTGTCGTCGGCATCCGCCCGATGCTCGATCTCAACAGCTACTACGTCGTAGTCATGAACAAGGAGGGCAGCCTGTCGATCATCGATCCGCTGGTCTCCATGGTCGGCAAGACCAGCACGCTCGGCATGATCCGACTCCGGGGGCCCGGATCGGACTGGGTCAAGAGCCAGAATGAGAAGCGCTTATTCGTCAGCATTCCGAGCACCGGCCACCTGGCGGTTGTTGATACCGAAGCCTTCAAATTGACAACGGACATCGAAGTGGGCGAATGGCCGACGCGTGTTGCGATGCAGCCCGATGGCCGGTTCGTGTGGGTCGGCAACAATGCGAACACGGAGGAAGCGAGCGGTGTAACGGTTATCGATGCCGGTACGTTTCAGGTTGTGGCGAGCGTTGCGACGGGCATGGGGCATCATGAGATCGCGTTTACCGAGGACAATCGCTACGCGTTCGTCAGCAACCGGGATGCCGGCACGGTCAGTGTCATTGATGTCGAGTCAAGGCAAAAAATCAAAGACATCGAAACCGGTCCTGTACCCATTTCGCTCGCCTATTCGGCATTGTCGCAATCATTGTATGTATCGGATGGCAAAGCGGGCACGGTAACCGTCATCGACGGCAACGATCTCGAGGTCAAACGACAAATTGCGCTGGATTCCGGATTGGGTCCTTTGCGTTTCACGCCGGATAATCGCTATGCGCTGACAGTCAATCCGTCAAAAAACGTCGTCTTCGTTATTGATGCCGCCAGCAATAAGCATATTCAAACAATCGAGGTTGCGGGCAAACCCTTCCAGCTCGCGTTCAGCCGCGCGTTCGCCTATGTGCGCTCGCTTGCCAACGAACGCGTTACGATGATTAATCTGATCAGTCTCGGCGAGGGCAAGGAGCCCATCGTCATGGGCTTTGCTGCGGGTGGTTCCGCGCCACAGCTTGCCGGTGATCTTCCTCTTGCGGACTCGATAACATTTACGACCAGTGAAGCGGCTGTGTTTGTCGTCAATCCCGCCGACAACACAACCTACTTTTACATGGAAGGCATGAATGCTCCTGCCGGCAATTACAAAGTGTTCGGCGCCAGCGCACGGGCGGTGACCGTGGTCGACCGCAGTTTGCGCGAGCAGGAACCCGGCGTGTATGTGTCGACAGTCAAGATACCCGCTGCCGGCCGTTACGATGTGGCATTCATGCTCAACACGCCGGAACTACTGCACTGTTTCTCCGCGAGCGCCAGCGCGAATCCGTTACTCGAAAACAGTGTTGGCGGCGTCGCGATCGAGTATTTGCAGAATGACAGGCTGACGACAGCGGGTTCCGAGTTTTCCCTGCGTTTCAGAATCAGCGATTCTGGTACGGGCGAGCCGAAATCAGGTCTTAAAGACGTCAGCGTGCGCTACTTCCGAACTCCAGGTACCGATCGCAGGGAGGTTTTTGCAGAAGAAGAGGGTGACGGCGTGTATCGCGCGTTGCTGCCATTAGGCAGGGCAGGAGGCTACTACGCGTACGTCGGCATTCGCTCGCAGAATATAGGTTACAACGACCTGCCCTATTTCTCGGTGGCTGCAACCCGGCAATCGGCAGAGAAGAAATAATGAAGAATCTGGCAATCTTGCTGGCGGTACTTATTCCGCTCAGTCTTAACAGTTCGGCGCAGGCACAGGTATCGGCGTACGGCGCGGCTGCTCGCGTCAATGGCGTCGAGGTGAGCAACAGCGTGCTGGAGAAGAGCTTCGAAGAGTATCAGCGGGAAAACAACGTCAACATCGCTGCAATTCGTTATCCGAACCGCGTAAAAGAAATGAAGCGCGACGTCCTCGAGCATCTTATCGATCAGGAACTCGTGTGGCAGACGGTGCAGGCGAAAAAACTCTTCGCCAGCGCAGAAGAAATTGATGCATCACTGCAGGAAATCCGCTCTCACTTCGACTCCGAGGATCGTTTTCTGACGCGAATCACGATCGACGGATTTACCCCCGAGAGCTATCGTGCTTACGTCCGGCGGACAGCCTCTGTGGCCAACTATATGCAGAACATTTCTGCCAGTGCGACGGTTAGCAGTGGAGATGTGAACGAGTTTTACGTGAATAATCCTGATAAGTTTCAGATGCCCGAGACAGTCAAGGTGCGCCACATTCTGCTAAAAGTGCATCCAAGTGCGAACGAGCAATCCAGAGCTACAGTGCGGGAGAAAATGGACAGCATTGTAGACCAGCTTGCCAACGGCGCAGATTTCGCGGCGCTCGCCACCAGGTACTCGGAAGACAGCAGTGCGGCGCAGGGCGGAGATCTGGGCTATTTCCATCACGGGCAGATGGTGCAGCCGTTCGACGATGCGGCATTTGCGCTGAAGGTTGGAGAGACATCGGGGATCGTCGAGACGGTATATGGGCTGCATGTAATAAGGGTCGAAGACCGGCAACCGCCGCAGATCGTGCCCGAGGAGATGGCCAGAGAACAAATTCATGACTACCTGCTGGACGTCAAGCAACGACAGGCGATAAGAAATGAACTCAGTGAACTTCGTGCCGAAGCCGAGATTGAGATACTGCTGCCGCTATGAGTGGACTGCTATGAGTAAACCGATTGTTTTGAATTTCTGCTTTTCACGAGCAATGTTGTTGATCGCAACAGGCGTATTAGTGTGTGCAGGCACAGAGCTGCAGGCGGCAGAAGTTAATGCAGAAGCAGACCCGCACGCGCAGCACCGGGCAATGATGAACAAGAAGGCGGATAGCGACGCAGTAACGGCGGCCGTCAGATTGCACGATGGTGCGCTCGTTACGCAGGACGGTGACGCGGTTCGATTTGTCGACGACGTCATTGCGGACCGGATCGTTGTGATGAACTTCGTGTACACGACCTGCACGACGGTTTGCCCGGTCCTGTCGGCAATTTTCATTCAGTTGCAGCAGCGCCTGGATGACCGGTTGGGCACGGATGTTCACATGGTGTCGGTCAGCGTGGACCCGGGCCGCGATACCCCGGAGCGCTTGAAGGCGTATGCCGACGGTCTGAAAGCACGTCCAGGATGGGTCTGGCTCACCGGTGACAAGTCAGAGGTCGATAACGTGTTGCGAGGATTGGGGGCGTATACGCCGGATTTCGAGGATCATCCGTCGATGATACTGGTAGGTGATGGCCATACCGGGACATGGAGGCGCTTTTTCGGCTTTCCAGGGCCCGACAAGATCCTGGCGGCGGTCGAAGAATTGAAAACGGCCAGACAGGTGGCCAGTGTGCAGCGGTAGCTGCGGGAGTTCGAAACCATGAGATTCAAAAACGCAATGTTGTTTACGCTGTTAATGTGCCTGAGCATTCCCGTGCTGCCAGCGGCAAACGAACCTGTGGCAAACGAACCATCGGCGGAAGAAGCCGAAGCGGCTGCGCGCGAATATTTTACAGACACCATACTGGTTACTCAGGATGGTGAAGAAGTCCGCTTCTTCACTGATGTGCTCAAGGACCAGGTCGTTGCCATCAACTTCATATTCACGCACTGTCTCGGCGCATGTCCGATGATTACCGAGAGGATGAGAATGGCCCGCAATATACTCGGCGAGGAATTGGGCGCTTCCATTCGCTATGTAACAATCAGTATCGATCCGGCCCGTGATACGCCGGCAGCGATGAAGAAATTCAAGGAGACGCACAAAGCCGATGGCAACTGGGTGTTTCTGACCGGCGAAAAGGCAAATCTGGATAATGTGGTCAAACGGCTTGGCCAGTATTACCCGGAGGTGGAAGAGCACTCCACGCTGGTCATCGCAGGCAATGTCAGGGAACAGCACTGGATGAAGATCATGCCGAATATCCCGCCTGATGCCATTGCCGAGAAGTTCCGCCTGCTGATCAGCGGCAGTTAGGCCACCCAATATCATGCGTACGCTGCATGTTGGCGCGTTGCTGCTCATGCTTGGCTGGGTAGCCAGCACCGCCGACGGTTCCGAGTTAACGCCCGAAGAAGCCCGCGGCAGGCAGATCTACACCAGCGGGACGAGCCCAAGCGGAGCAGACATCAGCGCGCACATGGGTGTCGGGGGCTTCCCGCTGCCTGCAAGTGTGATGCCGTGTGCAAGCTGTCACGGTCCTGACGGCAGAGGTCGACCGGAAGGCGGCGTCATTCCATCGGACGTCACCTGGGGCCATCTAACCAGAAGTTACGGCCATGAGCATTCCTATGGCCGTGAACACCCTGCGTATACCGAAGCGACCGTGGCCCGTGCAATCAGACACGGACTGGATCCCGCCGGCGGGCGGCTGGAGATTGCCATGCCGCTTTACAGCATGGAACCGGACGATCTCGATGCACTGGTTGCCTACATGAAACGTATCGAAACCGACTACGACCCGGGCATCGCGTCCGATTCGATGCGGCTCGCGACGCTTTTGCCGTTGTCGGGGCGCATAGCGCCACTCGGTCGTGCGATGCGTGCCGTGCTGGATGCGTATGTCGATAACCTGAACGCGGCTGGTGGCATCAACGGCCGCACGATCGAACTCGACGTGGTTCCCTTTGGGCAGTCTCCCGAACAGGCGCTTGCCAACCTCGACGAGGCCATAGCGAAGACCGGGACGTTCGCATTACTCTCGCCGTACAGCATCGGCATCGAGACCGAACTCGCGCGATTTGCCGAGGAGGCTTCGCTGCCGCTGATCGCGCCCTATACCTTGCAGCCGCCAGCGCGATCTGCACTCGATCGCTATACCTTCTATCTGTTCTCGGGCGACGAGCAGCAGGTGCGCGTGCTGGTCGAGACGGTTGCGGAACAGCATGGTGACCAGGATCCCGGGCTCGTCGTGACCGGTGCCGACAGCGACGTTGTGCGAGCGCTCGCCAAGGCGGTCACGATGCAGACAGAGCGGCGCGATTGGCAGGCTCCGGAGACCCTTTATTATACGGCGCGCGACTTCGATGCCCCGGGGCTCGCCGGGCAGCTTCGTGCGGCCGATACGGGTGCGGTATTTTTCTTCGGTGCGCCGCACGAACTCGATGCTTTGCTGGCCGAGTTTGCCAGCGACGAAACCGTACCTCTGGTCCTGGTACCTGCGAGCCGTGTCGCGCGCTCGCTGTTCGAAGCGCCACCGATTTTCGACGGACGCATTCTGAGTGCCTACCCGCGATCGCCGGCCGATGTTACCGCCGCGGGTCAAAGCGCCTATGCGGCGCTGCGTGAGAACCACGAGCTATCCGGCGAGTACGCATCGGCACAACTCGCGGTTCTCGCGGCGGCCACGATGCTCGATGAAGCACTAAAGCGCACCGGCAAGCACCTGAGCCGGGAGAGCCTGATTGCGGCACTGGAAAGCCTGGACGACTATGAGACGGGTCTTGCACCGCCGCTGACCTTCGGCCTCAACCGCCGCATCGGTGCCCTGGGCGCGCATGTGGTGCGGCTTGAACTCGAGCGCGGGACGTTCGTCCCGGAAGGCGAGTGGAGGGTGCTGAAGTAGCTGTTGTGTTTCCCACAAGTTATTGATCTAAAAGAAATAAGTGCTTTAAGACCGATCCGGAACTGATCAAACGGTCGGTTTTCTTGTCCTTATGTTCAGTTGATCTCTGAGCGTGACATTGCGACCTATACTTCGATGGCAAGGGTGCCGGCAGTAAGATCAATGGCTGTCGGGGTACGAAAGATAAGAAGGAGAAACTCCGATGAAGGCTTCAAAGCACATTTTTCAGGGCGCGCTGTCTATTGCGTTTGGACTCGCGATTATTTTCAGTACAACGACCGCGGATGCCGGCAAGCGCGCTGGCGATCCTCCGTTCGGTCAGCGTGATGTTATCGCCGATGCGGCGCCTGTCTGCGCGCTGGCAAGCGAGCCCGATGCGCTCGGCCTGGCATGTGGTCTGCTTGCCAACAGCGACGGTCCGCTTGCGGAATCGAAAGGTTGCGCGGGCGAAGACCCCGACCCGACTGCACTGGTTTCCTATTCGCTGAGAAATTGCGAAAAGAACAGAGACTCGCTGATGCGTTACGCAGCCAGTGCCGTATTGTCGATCGACGACTGGTTTGCCCGTGGCAATGAATCGCAGGCGCAATCCGCCGCCGGTTACCTGTGCGGTTATTCCGATAAGTTTCTGTTGCTGCAGGGCGCCGGCAAAGTCAGCGGGGCCGATCTTGCCGCTGATGCCGAGATCATCGTCACGGATTACCTCTTTCTGAGCTGCGATCTCTGATTTATGTCAAGTCACGGCGGCCGCGCGCAAGGCGCGGTCGCCGTCGTCGTTTTCCCCACCTGCGCCGCAGCAGCAGTTCCAGACCTGAATCTGTCGCCCCCCGGCGACACTGGCCGTTGGTACAGGATTTTCCTGCACCAAGATGCAGCGGTAAACTGCTCCTGGGGCCGGTGCCGGCCTTTCCGCCTGGCCGTAAACTTCGGATGATGGGGCGCTCTACAATCAAGAATTGCGCTATAACATTGCTGATTTTGTTGCTGGGATCGGCGAGTCTCGCCAGCGAGCCGGTAACCCTCGCAGCGGAGTCGGTGGTGCCTGGTAAATCCGGCGTTCACAAGAAATTGGGTGGACAGCTTTCCGGGCTGCACAGAGACTATCTCGACCACCTGGCGCAGCATGGTGCCGGGTCAGCAGCGACATTTCGGCCGGCAACAGCAATGCTGCGCATCGCGGACGACTACGTGTTGGTCGACTTCGTCGCAGCCGCAGACGCCAGTGTACTACGAACGAATCTGGCAGCACTCGGCGCGATCGACATCGCCGTACACAAGTCGATAGTTTCTGCTCGCGTGCCGATTGCTACGCTAATTCAAATAGGCAATCTCAGCAGCCTGCAGTTTGCACGGCCGTCTCTGTTCACGACCTGGGCTGGGGCAACGACGTCGCAGGGCGATGTGGCACAACGCTCCGACGCGGCTCGTACTTCGTTCGGTGTCGATGGGACGGGCGTTACGGTCGGTGTTCTTTCCGATAGTTATGACTGTACGGGCGGTGCCGCAGGTGACGTTTCTTCCGGGGATCTGCCATCCGGCGTGACGGTGCTTCAGGAGAGTTGCCCGAACGCGGACGAAGGTCGCGCGATGCTGCAGATCGTTCACGATGTTGCTCCTGGAGCCGCACTGGCATTTCACACGGCATCAGGTGGCCAGGCAGCGTTTGCCAATGGCATTAACGATCTGGTTGTTGCCGGTGCCGATGTCATCGTGGATGACGTTTTCTATTTCGGCGAACCGATGTTTCAGGACGGCGTAATCGCTCAGGCAGCTGACGCCGCCGTGGGGAGTGGTGTTGCCTACTTTTCTTCTGCGGGCAACTCGGCCGCAGCATCTTACGAAAGCGAATTCAGAAACTCGGGCATGATTGGTACGATCGGCGGGATCCTGCACGATTTCGACCCGGGTCCTGCAACAGTTACAGCGCAGCCGCTGACAGTGCCGGTGGGAGCGACCTTTACACTTGTCATGCAGTGGAACCAGCCGTTCCGCTCGGTGAGTGGTGCACCCGGTGCGACCTCGGATTTGCTGATTAACCTGTACGCCTCCGATGCATCGACCATCGTCGAATTTACTGATGATTCGAATCTTGGCGCCGATCCGATCGAAGCATTTTCCTTCACCAATGATGGTTCGTTGCCGCAAGGCACGGATACCCGATTCTTCCTGAAAATTGAAAAAATGGTGGGTCCCGATCCTGGATTGATCAAATACATGTACACGGACAGCGGCGGCGGCGTCACTATCGATCAGTTCGACACCCAGGACGGCACGTCTTACGGTCATTCGGCCGCGGCAGGTTCGATGTCGACGGGTGCGGCGGCTTATAACGAAACGCCTGCATTCGGCACATCACCGCCGCTGCTCGAGCCATTCTCGTCGCGTGGTGACGTACCGATCTACTTTCAACCCAATGGCACGGCCATTAGCCCCCCGGATTTGCGCCTGAAGCCCGCGATGGTCGCGCCTGATCGGGTCAACAACACGTTTTTCGGCAACGACACCGATGGTGACGGCTTCCCGAACTTCGGCGGCACCTCCGCGGCGGCCCCACATGCGGCCGGCGCCGCTGCATTGCTGCTCGATTTCAATCCGACACTGACGCCGGCGCAAATCTATTCGGCACTCGGCGACTCGACGATCGAGATGTTGTCGTCGGGATTCGATTTCGACAGCGGTTTCGGGCTCCTCCAGGCGGATGCGGCGATCAGTGCACTCAGCAACGCACCGCCGGCACTGAACGGGATCCCGGGCAGGATTGTAGCGGCCGGCGATTCGGTCAGCATACCGGTCAGCGCAAGTGATCCGGATGGACCGAACCCGACGCTGTCGACCCCTGTTATCCCCGGATTTTGCACTCTCGCTGGCACGAACGGGTCCGGCAACGTCAATTGCTCACCAGGAACGGCAAATGTTGGCAGGCATGCCGTCGTCGTGACGGCGGCCGACAGCGGCACGCCGACTCGCTCGGACAGCAAGGGCTTCTATGTTGTCGTCACCGGTACGGCGACTAACAGTGCGCCGATACTCAGCGCGATTGGCAACCAGTTGGTCGAGGAAGGCGCTGCGCTCGTCGTGCCGCTGTCGGCCACGGATCCGAACGGCGACGGCATGACGCTGACACAAAGCGGACTGCCCGCGTTTTGTGCGCTAAGCGATAATGGCAATGGCACCGGCAACATCAGCTGCAACCCGCTCACGGGGAATGCCGGCACTTACCCGACGATGGTCACGGTGACGGACAACGGTTCGCCGCTGATGTCCGACAGCGAAACATTCGATATCGTCGTGACCGCGCCGGCCGTGAACCAGGCGCCGGTGCTGGCGTTCATCGGCAACCAGTCGGTCGAGGAAGGTGCGGCCCTCGTCGTGCCGCTGTCGGCCACGGATCCGAACGGCGACGGCATGACGCTGACACAACGCGGACTGCCCGCGTTTTGTGCGCTAAGCGA
>JAOTVR010000013.1 GCA_029863305.1 Gammaproteobacteria bacterium
CCGACAACTCGAGGCATTGGCGACGGCCGGGTACCTGAGTGCGGCAACGTCGTCGCGGCTGCAGCAGATCTACAAGAGCTATCGCCTCAGTCAGCATCACCTGGTCCTCGACGAAAAAAAGCCGCTACTCCCACAGGGGGAGTTCACTGCAGAACGTGAATACGTCAGGGAGCTTTGGGCACGGATCCTGGGCGCGGATATGAAATAGCCGCGGGTGCAGGCATAAGCTTATAATCCACGCCTCAAACGGCACAAGGCGGGAGCTTCCGTGGCACGTAAGGCAGGCACAGTGGACGAAGACCTCATTCCGGCGAATGCACAGCATCGATATCAGGTGCTGACGCGGGACCTGCCCTTGTCGTGTCCGATGCCCGGCATGTACCTGTGGAATTCGCACCCGAAAGTCTTCCTGCCGATCGAGGAAACCGGGGCGACGAAATGCCCGTACTGTGGCGCCGAATATCTCCTTATAAGAAATAACACGAAATAAGGGCTTGGTGACGCTATTTTGCTGTCAAAAGTCGTTAAAAGCATGAAAATCGACAGTTGGGTCGCTGCATACCCGAGCTCTCGATTGATAGTCCAACAATTTAAATGGGCGCAAAAAGTATCTAAAAGAACTGGAAATGTGCCGAATTGCTGTTAAAAGACAATATTGAGAAACTGTTTGTGCGCCAGGCCAGAGCGGTGTCCGGTGCAGGGCTTGAAAGACGATGATGATGTCAGATGTCAGGCCGAAAAGTCAGTGATTATGCAAGTAAAATACGCGAAAAATCAAAAAAAGTCAGTTAAAAACCGATATTGCTAAAATACGACCGCATGCGTTGCCGGGGCCGAATTTGCCGATTTGCGAGCGGATTGTTTTTGTTTGATCAAGGCTTAATTGCATCGATATGCCGTTAAAATCTGCAAAAAACAGCAAAATAGACAAGATTCGACAAAATCGGGAGCGGCAGCCTTGACCGAGAGTGTCGTCGAGACCACGACCGGGGCGATTCTGTTCGATCGGCAGATAATCAACGAGATCAGTGAGGCGCGTTTCCAGGCGGCCGGGTGGCTGCACGCGGAGCCGGTGGGAGGTGCTCTGCGGGCGTCAGGGCGGGGCAATACGATGTACGTTGGCAACGTGCCACGACAATTCGTGTTGCGACACTACGTGCGCGGTGGCTTGATTGGCAAGATCGTGCACGATGCGTACGTCTGGGCCGGGGAGGACAGGACTCGACCGTTCGCTGAGTGGCGCCTGCTCGCAAAAATGGCCGACAGCGGGCTGCGCGTGCCGCGCCCGGCCGCGGCACGGTACCGGCGTCACGGTGTCGTCTACACGGCGGATATCATCACGGTTCGGATTCCGGACGTTGAGCCGCTATCCGGGTATATTCGACGGGGGCCATGCACAGAGGAATTCTGGCAATCGCTTGGCGAGGCGGTACGTGCATTTCATGCCCGCGGTGTATTTCATGCCGACATGAACGCATACAACCTGCAGATCGACAAAGACGGCGACCTGTGGATGCTCGATTTTGATCGCGGCAAGTTGCTGCCGCCCGGACTCTGGCAACAAAAAACACTAAGCAGGCTGCATCGCTCGCTGCATAAGATCGCCACTCTCGACCCGCAACACCACTTTCGACAGCAGAACTGGGAGCAGTTTCTCGAAGGCTACTTCAAGGCATCGAGATCTGCATAGTAGTCCGGGTACGAGTCGGGCAGATCCTTGAATTTCCGATGTATCCAGAAGTACTGCTCCGGACAACGGCGCACCTGTTCTTCGAGCACCCGCACATACTTGTTGGTGTCAGCAACCGGATCGTCCCCCGGGAAGTCGTCGAGGGGTGGCAAAATTCGCAAATGGTAATGGCCATCCGCACGACGCTCCGGGAAATAGGGAACAGTGACGGCTCGGCCGAGGCGTGCGAGAGTTGAGGTGGCTGTCGTGTGCATCGACGGTACGCCAAAAAACGGTATGACCTCAGCGCCTTTGCGGCTGTAACTCTGATCCGGCGCGTACCAGACGATGCGACCTTCGCGCAGGCTGCGCACCATCGATTTGATGTCGCGCTTCTCAATTGTCTGCGCGGCCGAACGCTCGCGTCCGGTGCGCAGCACCTCGGTCAAGAAAGGGCTGCGATTCTTGCGGTAAACAGCATCGAATGGCGGGATATTGAGCTTCAGCACGCGGCCGCTGAGTTCGAGCGTCGTGAAATGGGCGCTCAATAATATGACGCCTTGCCCCTTGTTGATGGCGTTGAGAACGTGCTCGACCCCCTCGACGGTCGTGATAGCGGTGAGCCGTTCGTCACTCGCCCACCGCCCGAGACCCATCTCGATCACTGAGATGCCGAGCGCCGCAAAATGTCGTCGCGCGAGCGAATCGCGCTCTGCGGCAGAAAGATCCGGGAAGCACAGCTCGATATTGCGACGCACAATCGCACGACGCTTGCCACCAATCAGGTGTGCAAATGCGCCGAGACCCCTGCCGACCGCCAGTGCGGCGGAATGTGGCAGCCAGCAGATGATGCGCAGCAAACCGAGGCCGACCCAGGTTGGCCAGGTCGTCGGAGAGATGTAGCGATACAGGGGTTTACGATTTGCGGCCATCGCCGTTGCAGCTTATGAACAGCAACGGGCCGAGTCCAGCGATTTTGCGTATTTGGGCGGCCGAGCTTACTCGGACATGCTATCGACGTAGTCATCGTTGTCCGTCGGCATTTCGCTGACGGACACATCCACGCCATCCTCGACAGGTGCTTCATCCGTTTGTATGCCGACATGAAACGCGGCGAAGCCTGGCATGACGACCTGATTGCGCGCCATGCCGATGATGCGTCCCGAGTACGGCGAGCGCAGCTCCGTTCTCGCGTTATTCATGGGATCGGTGATCGTGCCCAGCAAGTCGCCCTTGCGCACGGTGCTGCCGAGGCTCACGTCAGCCAGCAGTATTCCACCATTATCGGCACGGACCCATGACGACCTGTAATACACAGGCTCAGGCTCGCCCCAAAGGCGCATCTTGCGCACCATGCCCAGCGTATGGACCAGCGTTTCTATGCCCTTTACACCGTGCTTCACTTCGGTGAGTTCCAATTGCGAAGGACCGCCAGCCTCGAGTGTAACCGCCGGTATTCCGGCTTGCGTTGCCGCATGCCGCAGCGTGCCAACGGCCGGCGCGCTGTGCAGAATGACCATCGAGCCGAATCCCTGAGTCAGGGTCACGATATCAGGATCGCGCAGGTCGGCGCGTATCTGAGGCAGATTAGCGCGCTCGAACGACCCTGTATGCAGGTCGACAAGAGCATCGCAATGCGAGACGACATTCTTGAAGAACGAGTCAGCAATGCGTGCGGCGGCACTGCCGTCCGGATTGCCGGGAAAATACCGGTTCAGGTCACGCCGATCGGGCAGGTAGCGGGACCCTCGACGAAATCCCTGCACATTCACAATGGGTATGCCTATCACCGCACCTGAGAGGCGCGACGGTGCAAGGTCGTGCATCACCCGACGGACCATTTCGATGCCGTTGAGCTCATCGCCGTGCACAGCCGCGGTAAGACAGAGCGTCGGACCGGGCAGTGCACCGTTTACGACCAGCACCGGAGTGGACACCGGCACGCCTTCGAACAATTCCGTAGCGGACCAGGCCAACCGGTGTGATGTGCCGGGCATGACCTCGGTGCCCAGAACCTCGATGGGTCCTGCTACACCCGCAGCTGCCATAACCGCGTCTGCCAGAGGCACGACGGGCTCTTGTGTGACGGGCGCGGCGACCGGCGGTCCGATCAGGTCTTCAGGCGCTGCGGCAACATCGCCGGAACGCGAGCCGGCATCGTCGGTCGTATCTTCGAGGAGATCGGCGCCACTGTCGCCAGGACCGACCGCAAGTTCGCCGGCCAGCGCTGCACCGACGCCGAGCGCCATCCATATTAAGGTAAGTGAGGAAAATCGGAACATGGCCTAATCTAGATTTAATACGTGCATTTTTCTGTGAACTAATCAAGAATTTACGATTGAAACTTGAATTAACTTAAATGACAAGAAAAAGTCGAATTTGCTTACCGCTGTTACTGCTTCTGAGCGCACCGTTGGTTGCCCAGGAGACGTTTCCATTGCCGCCCGAATTACAGCGTGACGTCGACTTCTGGGTGAGTATTTTTTCGCGCTATACAACCGAACAGGGGGTGCTGCACGATAATCGCAATCTCGCGGTCGTTTATGAGCGCGTCGATCTTCCTGCCAAAATGTCCCGGCGTGAGCGCCAGCGCCATGTCGCCAGACGTCGCGAAGCACTGCAGGAAATATTGCGCGGCCTTGCGCGCGGCAAGCGCGAAAACCTCAGCGCCGAGGAGGCGCGAGTGCTTGCACTGTGGCCTGAGGGTGTCAGCAATGAAACACTGAGCGCCGCGACAAAACGGATTCGCTACCAGCAGGGTCTGAGAGACCGATTTCAGCAAGGGCTGACGCGTTCCGGTCGGTGGCGGGACTACGTGGAGAAGGAATTCCGGGCACTCGGTGTGCCTGTCGAACTGGCGGCGCTGCCACACGTTGAATCGTCTTACAATCCGGAGGCACGCTCACATGTCGGCGCATCGGGCATTTGGCAGTTTACCCGCAGCACGGGCCGTCGCTTCATGCGCATCGATCATGTTGTCGACGAACGCAATGATCCATTCGCCGCAACGCGCGCCGCCGGACGACTACTGGCTTACAACTATTCGATAACCGGCAACTGGCCGATGGCCATTACCGCCTATAACCATGGTCTGGCCGGCGTGCGTCGTGCAATGCGCGAGTTCGGCGACGAGGCATACGCCGATATTCTCCGGAACTACAACGGCAGGACTTTCGGCTTTGCTTCGAGAAATTTCTATGTTGCGTTCCTCGCGGCGATGCAGGTCGACCGCGACCCGCAAAAGTATTTTCCAGGTATCAAGTCGGAACCGCCGGTCGACTACGCGACGATCGAACTGCAGGCGTATATTCCGGCGAGTGAACTGGCATCCGCGCTGGGCATAACGGCCAAACAACTGGCCGCGCACAATATGGCTCTCCAGCCCACGGTCTGGCAGGGTAGCAAGCATCTGCCGAAAGGATTCAGGATTCACGTGCCGTCCGGTTTGCTGGATGCGCCTGTCGCGAGTCTCGTCGCCAACGTCCCGGCGGACGACTGGCAGACCTCCCAGCTACCCGATCTTTTTCATACCATCGCCCGCGGCGATACCTTGTCGCAAATCGCGGCAGCATATGACACACGCGTTTCGACGCTGGTGGCGCTCAATGGCCTCAGCAGCTCAAACCGAATTCGTGCCGGCCAGAGGTTGCGGTTACCGGCGGCCGGCCCGGCACCGGCCATCGCGGCAAGCGCAGCGGCAGCCGCGAGCGAGCCTGCCGTCGAGCCGGCCGTGATTGCCAGCGCCGATGTGCCGGCCGTCGGTGAGGCCGTGACGGTGGCTGAGCAAACACCCGCCGTCATGGGCGGAGATCTCGCGGCTACCCTGCTCGGCACGATACAGACCGCGCTGCTATCGGACCCGAGCGACTACAGCGTTGCCGAAGACCGTACGATCGAGGTACATCCGCTCGAGACCCTGGGTCACTACGCCGACTGGCTGGGCATTCGCACACAACGCCTGCGCGACCTCAACGGACTGGCGTTTCGCACGCCCGTCGAAGTTGGCATGCGGATTCGCCTGGATCTCGACACGATTGACGCGAAAACGTTCGAGGATCGCAGGATCGCTTACCACCGGACGCAGCAGGATGGATTCTTCCGCGAACACATCATCACGGGTGTCACGGAGCACGTCATATCTCGTGGCGAGTCTATCTGGATACTTGCGCAGCGTGACTACGATGTCCCCGTCTGGTTGTTCCGCCAGTACAATCCCGAGGTCGATCTGCACAAGGTCAGGCCGGGTACGGCCGTGAATTTCCCGATTCTCGGAAAGGGCGACAGCTCCTGATGTCGCAATGATCAGATTGATTCTGCTGCGACTGCTGCCGCTCGTGCTGCTCGTCGTCGCGGCAGCGTTCTGGATTAACGAAGTGCAGGACGGGGGGCCATACGTCACACGGAACCTCGTTCCCCCTGTGTTGCTCCTCGGCCTCGCGACCCTGACCCTGCAGCGCGGCGGTGGCACCTGGAGTGGGTCCGGCTGGCGTCTGCCGCTCGCCACACTGGGTTACGCGGTTCCGGCACTGGGCTTGTCCGTTTACTTGCATTATGCCTACTCGGTCAATCTCAATGACCTTTTCGCTGGCGCAAGGGACCCGGGTCAGCTGTTCCGCTTCTTGCCCCTTTATACGCTGGTTGCCGGTGGAATCGGGTTTGCGATCGGCTGGATCGTTGGCAGAAACGTGTGATCGGTGCCATTTTCCCGCCGCGCAAGGTTTGTTAATCTCGGCACATGCGAGCTTTAGTCGGCACAATCCTGTTACTTGTCCTGCTGTGCCAGGGAGACCTGCAGGCGGGCGCGTTTCCGATTGCGGACAAGGTGGTCGTCGATAAGTCGGATCGCCAACTGCTTCTGATCAAGGACGGAGAAGTGTTTCGCACGTTCGAGGTCGCGCTGGGCATTCGACCCGTCGGTGACAAGAAACGTGAGGGCGACTTCAGGACGCCTGAAGGCAGCTATCTGCTTGATACGCGCAATCCGAACAGCGAGTTCTTCCTGTCGATTCATGTGTCCTACCCGAACAGCCAGGACGTTCGCGAGGCCCGCGCGAGGGGCCTCGATCCGGGCGGCGCAATCATGATTCACGGTCAGCCAAACGAACCAACCCGTTCGGAGACGTATTACCGCACCCGGGACTGGACAAACGGCTGTATTGCGGTGTCCAACTCCGACATGATCGATATCTGGCTGATGACCGATAACAACACGCCCATCGAAATTCGGCCCTGACCGAGCAGGACTTGAGCATTCCAGAAACCATTGACGCCGAGGTGCGGCCTGAGGGCAGCCTTGAGGTTCTGTCGCAGCTCGAGGTTGATCAGCTGCGCTCGAGTGGTGAAGGCGGTCTCTACACCTTGCTGCGTCGCTGCATGCTCGCGGTCCTGAATTCCGGCAGCCGGATAGACGATGCTCGTGACCTGCTGGAGCGATACAAGGATTTCAGCATTGGTTTTGTTCAACAGGACCGTGGTCTCAAGTTATCGCTAACCGCGGCTCCGGGTGACGCGTTTGTCGACGGCAAGATGATTCGCGGAATCCGCGAATTGCTTTTCGCCGTGTTGCGCGACATTTCCTATACGCGCAACGAGGTTGTGGCCGGCGGCCGGTTCGATCTGGATTCCGGCGAGGGGATAACAGACGCGGTGTTTCATATCGTTCGGAACGCCGGTCTGCTGAAATTACCGGCCGATGTGAATCTGGTTGTTTGCTGGGGTGGCCACGCGATCAGCCGGGCGGAATATGACTACACCAAACTGGTGGGGTATCAGCTGGGATTGCGTGGCCTGAATGTCTGTACGGGCTGTGGGCCAGGCGCGATGAAGGGCCCGATGAAAGGGGCGACCATTGGCCATGCCAAACAGCGCATTCGCAATGGCCGCTACGTCGGAATCACGGAGCCCGGCATCATTGCAGCCGAGTCACCGAATCCAATCGTGAATTCGCTGGTCATCATGCCAGACATGGAGAAGCGCCTCGAAGCCTTTGTTCGCGTAGGTCATGGCATCGTGGTCTTTCCTGGTGGCGTCGGAACGGCAGAGGAAATACTGTATCTGCTGGGCATACTTTTGCACCCGGATAACGAGGGCCAGCCGATGCCGATGATAATGACCGGCCCGGCGTCCGCAAAACCGTACTTCAGGCAGATTGACGAATTTGTGGGGGCGACGCTGGGTGAGCGGGCACAACAGCGTTACTCCATCATCATCGACGATCCGCGTGAGGTAGCCCGGCGAATGCGAATGGGTCTTGGTGACGTGCGCAAGTTCCGTACGCAGCACGGAGATGCCTACTACTTCAACTGGCGACTGTCGGTGGACAAAGAATTTCAGCGGCCGTTTCCCTCGACACATGAGGCAATGAGTACGCTCGATATCAACGAGGATTTGTCTAAACACGTTCTCGCCGCAAATTTGCGGCGCGCATTCTCTGGAATTGTCTCTGGCAACGTTCGCGAAGATACCGCGGCCCTGATCGACGAAGCGGGTCCGTTCGAGATCAATGGGTCGGCAAGAATCATGAACCTTCTTGATGAATTGCTCGCCGCGTTCGTGGCACAAAGGCGCATGAAGATCTCGGGCAATGACTACGTGCCTTGTTATCGCGTGCGCTGATTGCGCTGGCTCCGGTACGCTTGTTTATTGTCAAATCGCGCCGACTGAAGTCTCACTGGTGTCCATGATTAAGTAAAAGCAAGCGATAACTTGCTGAAATAATTAAAGAAAAGGCCGCCCTGCATTGTGATGTAGTTCCTGTGAATTGTGCGGCCCGAGACTTAGCATTTGTTCAAAGGACTTACTGAGCATCGATATGCCGGACAGCAAAAACCTCAGATGGGTGGACGACTACAACACGGACGAGAAGTCGTCAGACGATGGGTCAACCGGAGCTGTGGTGCCGAAAGAGCCCGCAGCCAATGATGCGGATGGCTGGCAGCAGTATCGTCAATGGATTTCCAAGGCCCCGGCTCCTCGCGGCCGCCGGGTCGGAATCGATCCGGCGTTGTATACCTGGAAGGGTTACCGAAACTGGTCGGAACAGATCAAGCGAAGTTGGGAACCGGACACAGGTGACGACAACGAGTAATTATCTGCACCGAACATAATGAGCAACAAGAAGCGTCGCTAATCCAGCGGCGTTTTTTTTTGTGCGCTGCTTGTAATCCGACTGCGAACGCAGGGAATCAAAAAAAGGCGGATGATGCACGGTTTCTCAGCGGACTTGTGTCTGATTTTTCACGATCAGAAGGCCAATTCCGGATTTTCTAAATCAAGCTGTGATCTGCCTCACGGAGGCATCTCGACGAGCTATCTATAGTCGACCTTACTGAGCCTACATTTGCGATTTGAAGAGTATGTCAAACAAATGCACGGATGCTGAATCGCCGGTGGTTTCTCTCAAGGATGAATCCGCACGGCAACGTTGGGAGCTGTTTCATCGGGCAATCGCCCACGCGAAACAGTCGACCGACGCGGCCCTCGACGACGGGGATGGCCAACCGAGTGATGCCAAAAGCGGCGGACCGCTGCTGACCATTGTGCGCTAGCATGGAACGACTTGCCCAATTACTCGACGACCTCGATGACCTGGTCTCAATGGCCGGCCTGATCGGCGAACGGATCCGAAACGCCTGCCTCAAGCTGCTAATCATCTGCGCTGCGCTGGCGATTCAGGCGGGCGGTGTACTGCTGGCGCTGTTCCTGCCGCCACTTGCCCTGGCTATGGCCGTGCTGCTGTTCGTGTCGCTGCTTTACCATTCAGTCACCTCACACGGACTTGAAATAGCCTGATAAACCCCTATCGTGTCTGACCTGATGCGGCCGATATCCTCGGTGCGCGGGGACTATCGATATACGGGAGATGCAGGCGTGACCACCGCAACGGGCCGGGAAACACTCGGCTTTCAGACCGAAGTACGTCAGCTTTTGCAGCTGATGATCCACTCTTTGTACAGCAACAAGGAAATATTCCTTCGCGAGCTGATCTCCAACGCGTCCGACGCTGCCGACAAGCTGCGATTCGAAGCGCTCGCCACACCAGATCTTCTCAGTGAAGACCCGGACCTGAGAATTCGGATCGAATCTGACAAAGAGCAGAACACGATCACGGTTATTGACAATGGCATCGGCATGTCTCGCGATGAACTCGTCGAACACCTCGGTACGATCGCTCGCTCCGGTACGGCGGAGTTTCTGCAGCAGATGACAGGGGATCAAAAGAAAGACGCGCAGCTCATCGGGCAGTTCGGCGTCGGCTTCTACTCGGCGTTCATCGTTGCCGACAAGGTCGTCGTGGAAACGCGGCGCGCCGGGCTCACTGTCAATGATGGCGTTCGCTGGGAGTCCGATGGCGCCGGAGAGTTTACCGTAGAGAACATTGAGCGCAGCGAGCGTGGTACCGCCGTTACCCTGCACCTTAAAAAGGCCGAGTCCGGGTTCGCGGAACCAATCCGCATCGAGAGTCTGATTCGGAAGTACTCGGACCACATTGCGTTCCCGGTTACGCTGGCGGGCACCGAGAAGGAACAGGAAGCAAAGCTCGTCAATGCAGCGACGGCTCTTTGGATACGCCCGCGGTCTGAGATTAACGATGATGAGTACAGGGAATTCTATAAGCACCTGTCGCACGATTTCGCGGACCCGCTGACCTGGAGTCACAATCGAGTGGAGGGCAAACGCGAATACACAAGTCTGCTGTATATCCCGACAAATGCACCGTTCGATCTTTGGAATCGCGAGGCGCCGCGTGGCTTGAAGTTGTACGTGCAACGTGTGTTCATAATGGACGATGCCGAGCAGTTTCTGCCGCTGTATCTGCGCTTTGTCAAAGGCGTCGTCGACTCCTCGGACCTGCCGCTGAATGTCTCGCGAGAGCTGCTGCAGAAAGACCACAAGCTGACGGCCATGCGTGGCGCACTCACACGGCGGGTCCTGGACATGCTGGGCAAAATGGCGACGAAAAATCCCGATGACTACTCCAGGTTCTGGGCAGAGTTCGGCCAGGTACTCAAAGAAGGCGTGGTTGAGGATCCGGCGAATAAGGACAAGTTGGCCAAGCTACTGCGATTCTCCACAACGCACAGCGGTGGCAGCAAGCAGGACCAGTCTCTGGATGACTATATTGGCCGCGCCGCCAGGGAACAGGACAAGATCTATTACATTCTCGCCGAGAACCATGCTACAGCAGCGGCCAGTCCGCATATCGAGTTACTTGCAGACAAGGGCATCGAGGTCCTGCTGTTGAGCGATCGAATCGACGCATGGCTTGTCGATGGTCTGTCTGAGTACGAAGGCAAGTCGCTGGCGGACGTCGCCCGCGAGGGTCTGGATCTGCCCGAAGGCGACGGCCAGATGACACAGGAGCTCATGGATGGGGAGCACAAGCCACTGCTGAAGAAATTGAAAAAGGTACTCAAGGAACGGGTTGAGGCCGTGCACGTGAGCAAACGTCTCGTTGCTTCGCCTGCCTGTGTTGTTGCCGGAGAAAACGCACTGAATCCGCAGCTGCGGCGGATGCTTGAGGCGAGCGGGCAAAAGCTGCCGGAATCCAAGCCCATTCTCGAGATCAATGTCGAGCATCCACTTGTGCGTCGGCTGTCAGCAGAAGCAGATGATCCCCGTTTCACTGCACTCGCACATATCGTGCTGGATCATGCGCTGCTAGCCGAAGGCTCACAGCTCGAAAACCCGGCGGAATACGTCCAGCGGATGAATTCCCTGTTGCTCGAACTTGATTCGAATGCGAGCACGGGCTAAAACGGTCCATTCACCGAGATCATGCAAGAGCGGGCCTGCAAATGAGTGATACGAAACTGGCAGAAGCCGAGCTGCGAGCGAAGCTGAGCGACGAGCAATACGAAGTGACGCAGCGCAAAGGCACCGAGAGGGCTTTTTCGGGCAAGTACGTGGACCACAAACAAGATGGCACGTATCGCTGCGTTTGTTGTAATGCGGAGTTGTTTTCTTCTTCTCACAAATACGACTCCGGATCGGGTTGGCCGAGTTTCTGGCTGCCGCTCGCGGGTGATGCGGTGCGGACAATCTCGGATACGAGTCACGGCATGGTGCGTCAAGAGGTCGTTTGCAGCGCGTGCGGTGCGCATCTCGGCCATGTCTTTGAAGATGGCCCACAGCCTAGCGGGCTTCGCTACTGTATCAATTCGGCGTCATTGGATTTCGATGAGTCCGAGTAGGTCTTTCCTCTTTTGCAATTCTAAAGGCAACACACTATGAAAATCAGCCACACAATCCTTGCGTTCACATTAGCCGTTGGCGCTGCCGCGTGTAGTCAATCGAGCGTCGAGCCTACTGACAAGAATAACGCTGAACAAAACACCGGGGAGCAGACCGTGACAGACAACAATGCGAGCGCAGGGGAAATCATCCAGATCGCATCCGGTCTCAGTGCGAAGATCCTGAAACGTGGCCATGGCCGCGCGGCTGAGGCCGGGGACTACGTAGAAGTCGATTACACGGGCTGGCTGTATGACGATCAGGCGGAAGACAGTCGTGGCGACAAGTTCGACAGCTCGGTCGATCGTGGCGAGAAATTTCATTTCATGCTGGGCGCCGGGCAGGTGATCAGCGGCTGGGACCAGGGCGTTGCCGGAATGCTGATCGGCGAAAAACGCGAGCTGACCATAGCGCCAGACATGGGTTACGGTGATCGCGGTGCGGGTAACGTCATTCCTCCCGGAGCGACCCTGGTATTCGAAGTTGAATTGTACGGGCTCGAGGGTCCCAGCGACTCGAAATAGGACCTACCGCAGTTCGATATCGATGCGGCGGTTGAGGCCGCGTCCACGAACGGAGTCGTTATCGGCGATTGGTTTAGATGAACCGACCCCTGCGATGATCAGTCGAGACGGATCGACGCCGCTGGCGGCGATATGGTTTGCGATTGCTTGAGCGCGCGCGCGCGACAATTGCCGATTCCATGTTTCACTGCCGGTTGAATCCGTGTGTCCGGTAATGGCGATCTTCGTGGACTGACAATCGTGAGCAAATTCTGTGATTCTGTCGAGCACGGCGAAACTCGATGTGCGAATCTCGGTGCTCGATTGTCGGAATGAGATCGGCTCGAAGTGAAGATTTGCGAAGCTTCGTTTGCACAGCGGCTCTGGCGATTCGATCAAATCGACGGCAATGATGTTCGTCCGGACGGCGGTGTCCGCAGGCAGGGTTTCACGAAGGAATTCAAGACGACTGGCGAACGTTTTGGCGTCGGCGGTGACACCGCGGATTTCGAGCGACTGGTTTTGCAGAATAGCCTGAGCAGAATCAGTCACCGCGATTGCATACAGGAGCCGATTAGTTGTCGATTCCCAGTTATCGGCCAGGATCACGCCGGGCTTGAAATCGACCTGCCGCTGAGAGTTTTCGAAATGCTCGTCAGCCAGTTGCGCCAATGCGGATTCATGTGCAACCGACACGGTTACGCCTTCGAGCAGCAGGCGGCCCCGGCCCGACGTAATGGAAAAGCCCGGCGCGTCGAGTGGTGCCAGTCGGACAGGAAGATTCGTGCGGCTCGCAACACCGTGATCAAGCGTCGCCGACAGCAGGATGCCGCAAACGAGCAGCAAGGTTGTCAGTGAGAAAGGCAGCCTCCGCCAGAACACAGGCTACAGCTGACCGCTGACCTTTCGATCGTACAAGTCCCTTGCCTGACCGATCCAGTCTTCACGGTAAATGCGACTGCGAAGCCCCTTGAGTCGATGGGCGACGCGATCAATGTCGTACTCGCTCATTTCGGCGATCTGGTTGAATCGAAAAATGCCCATTTCATTGAGTGTCTTTTCGATCGCCGGGCCCACACCCTTGATCAGCTTGAGGTTGTCGGCCGGCGCCCCATTCTGCGCGGCGTAATCGCTGCCGGTTGCAATGTCTGTAGCGGGCTGCGGCTCATCGAGCCCATCGTCGTTTGCCGTGTCGGCGGCAGTTTCCTCGTCCTCGTCCTCGTCGTCGTATTCCTCGACATCGCTCATCTCTTCTGCCGGCAGCAGCTCATCGATGTCGTCCCCCACGGTATGCCCGTCAAGCGGATCATTCGATGCATCCATGCCATCCTTGAGAGCCTCCGCGTCAACCGGTTCTACCCGCGTCTGATCCGAACCGACCATTGTCTCAAGTGCCGAAATTTTCTCGCGCGCCGCTGCGAGCTGCTCTTCGAGTTCTTCGGCGTCGGCATTGCGTTGGCGGAATCGCTCAATCAAGGGTGGCAATCGATCTTGCCAATTCACCAGTTCGCGGTTGAGTTTCTCAATTCGCGCGTCCTTCTCCCGTATCACCGCATCAATGCCATCGCCCTGCAATTCGTGATGCTCAATGTCACTTTGCAACTGGTTGCGCTCGGTCATCACGGTCTCGAGGTCTGCGCGAATGTCCTTTATCTGCCGCTGCAGTTCGTCGCGTCTTTCAAAGGCTTCCTTGAGCGCGTCCGACAATTCGCTGGCACGCATCTTGGCATCTTTGTTGGAGGCCTGATACTGGCTGTTTTGCTCCATCAGGCTCTTGTTTTGCTCGGACAGACGATCGTGCTCACTGCGCTGTGCGGCGAGCTGCTCCTGCCAGCCGGCATTGATCGCCGCCTTCTCGCTCGCGGAACGACTGCCACGGAACACCCAGCCTATCGGGAGTCCAATGATCAGCGCGACGAAGAACAGCGCGATGTGAATGACGCTAATTTCAGGCAAGTACTTGTCCTACGATGCCAGGCGCAATTTATCGATCTCGCCCAACACCTCTCGGATCTGGGTGATCGCCCAGTCAATCTCGGCTTTGTCAATGATCAATGGCGGTGCCAGTCTGACGACTGTTGCATGCGTTTCCTTACTCAGCAATCCGCGCGACATCAGTTTCTCGCATACCGTGCGTGCACTGCAAAGGGTGGGGTCGACTTCAATTCCAATGAACAGGCCGCGACCGCGGATATCGCGAACAAGTGCGGTATCCATACGTCGCAATTCGGTGAGAAGATAGTCCCCCATCGTCGCACTTCTGGCTGGTAAATCTTCCTCGACCAGAATATTCAGTGCTTCGAGGCCGACGGCGGCAGCGAGCGGGTTGCCGCCGAAGGTGCTGCCGTGATCGCCAGGCCGGAATACGGCCATGACTTCGCGGCGGCTCAGGAACATCGATACCGGCAAAATGCCGCCACCGAGCGCCTTGCCGAGGATAAGGCCATCCGGATGGACGTCCTCGTGCTGGACCGCAAGCATTTTGCCCGTGCGACCCAGGCCCGTCTGAATCTCGTCAGCGATCAACAGCACATTGTGCTTGCGGCACAGCTGCTGCGCAGCCTTGAGATACCCGTCGGGGGGAACGACGATGCCGCCCTCGCCCTGAATCGGTTCGACGAGAAAGGCCGCCGTGTTTTCATTGATTGCTGCTTCGAGCGAATCGATATCGCCGTAGGTGACCAGACGAAATCCGGGCGGGAAGGGGCCGAAGCCCTCGCGGTACTGCGGCTCGTCGGACATCGCAACGATGGTGGTCGTCCGGCCGTGAAAATTGCCGCTGCAGGCAATAATTTCGGCCTTGTCATGGGCGACGCCTTTGACCGTGTAGGCCCATTTGCGTGCGGCCTTGATTGCCGTTTCCACGGCCTCGGCGCCCGTGTTCATCGGCAGCGCCGCGTCCTGGCCGGTCAGCGTGCAGGCTTTCTCGAGAAACGGGCCCAGTTTGTCGGTGTAAAACGCGCGCGACACAATATTGAGCCGCTCGACCTGTTGTTGCACCAGTTTGACGAGTCGCTTGTGGCTGTGGCCGTGACTGACCGCTGAGTAGGCGCTCATCATGTCGAGGTATTTCTTGCCCGACTCATCCCAGACGAATGCGCCCTCACCGTGCGTCAAAACCACAGGCAAAGGATGATAATTCTGTGCACAATAGCGTGCTTCAAGTTCTATGTGTTTGCTCATGTACAAATTTTACAGCAATAACATCCACTTAAGCCAATAGTAATAGCATCTGCGGTGATCTGATCAGCCCGCATCGAGTCGCGCCGAGGCAAAAAGAGCAAAAAATAGCCGCTTCGGCACATTCCCCGCCACGGAGGCCGCGCCAGCCCGGAAGATGAGCAAGATTCCCCAGTCTCGAAAGCTATCCTTACCCGGCCCGGCCGGAAGTCTCGAAGCGATCCTCGATATGCCGCCGGACGCCGAGGCGCCGGTCGGTGCTGCCGTCGTCTGCCATCCGCATCCGCAGCACGGAGGCACGATGCACAACAAAGTGGCGCACACGCTGGCGCGCGCATTTGCGCGCTCCGGGTTCGCGACTTTGCGATTCAATTTTCGTGGCACGGAGGGCAGTGACGGCAAGTTCGATAACGGCATCGGCGAATTCGATGACGCGCTCGCTGCGGTCGACTGGATGCGCGAAAGATACGCCGACCTGCCTCTATGGCTGAGTGGTTTTTCTTTCGGTGCGGCCATCGCGGTCCGGGCGGCCGTGGCCACGGACGTCAGCGGGCTCATCAGCGTTGCGCCGGCAATATACCGGTTTGCCGGCGCGCTTGACGGTCAGCCGCGATGTCCCTGGCTCGTCTTGCAAGGTGATGAAGATGAACTCGTCAGCATCGAGGAAACGATCGCATGGTTCAATAGCCTGGAACCGGGACCGGAGCTGCTGGTCCTGCCAGGTGCCGAGCATTTTTTTCACGGCCGGCTCAGTGATCTGCGCGATGCGGCGGTGCGATTCATAGGCCATCACCAGCACACTGATTGATCGTCCCGATAGAGGCATCAACCCCGTAAGGGCACAAAAAAGCCGGCGCATGCGCCGGCTTTCCCGTTGGCAATGTTCGCCAATTCAGACCATGTCTTTCAGGCCTTTCAGAGCGGAAGCTTTTACGATTTTGGATGCCGGTTTCGCCTTGAACATCATCTCTTCGCCGGTGAAAGGGTTAACGCCCTTTCGTGCCTTTCTGGCCGGCTTCTTCACGACTCGGAGCTTCAGCAGGCCGGGAATCGTAAAGGTGCCCGGTGCGCTACGACCGCCAAGGTTCTTTTTGATTTGCCCGTTAAGCGATTCGAACACGGCGGCAACGTCTTTGCGCGTCAATCCGGTGTCGTCGACGATCTTTGCATAAATTTCTGATTTGGTTGGTGGCTTGTTGGTATTCGTTGCCATGAAAAACTGACTCCTAGTAAAACGAAAGTGGGCAAACGCCGCGCCCAAAAAAACGGGCAGCGCCCGCGTCAAAAGCAGCGCGACGATAGCATATGTAGAGCGTCTGCGTAAGCGTAAATAGCCGCTATTTACCGGCTTTTCTCGAATCAGGGTCGAACCGGATTACCTGAAAACTTTCGATGAACTTCAATTCGGATGAATGCAGCCGGGCCCCGACTCGACTATCGTCAGTCAGTGAAAAACTCACGCTTGAATCGAACTGCCGATACCTTGTCGCTGCCCTCCGGAGTAACGCTGATGTCGAAAATCAAAGTCTCGCGGTTCGCAACAGGTGTCTCGCCAATATAATAAATTGCGTCCTGTTCATTGATCTGTCGCATCGTGATGTTTTTCAGCTGCCCGGTAAGATTCACGGTCTTCACCGTTACGGCTGCCGCGACCGGCGCGTTGTCCGCGGCGCGCAAGACCGAGACGTTCAGCATCGCCCGATTCTTGCTGCGCACGATGTTGTATGCCCGCGCAACCTCGGGTGGTAACTGGTCGGTAGCTTGTGCACTGAAGTGCACAACATGATCGCCGATGTTAGCGCTGGTTGCGCCGGCAGGTTGTGCCTCGGGAATATCGGCCGACTCGCGCTGTTCACCACAGCCGGAGACCAGCCCGAGTACTGACAGAACTATCAAGATTTTTCTCATTTTCACAGTGTTTATCCCCCTCCCGACATGGCCACTATAAACTATTAGTCGTTCCTGCCGCGATATGCAAGGCTGCAGGGACCACTACGGGACCTGCAATTACGAAGCGCTTATTGCGATTCGCAAGGCATCGCCGCAGACTTCAAGGATTTCGTTGCGGCTTGCGCGTGGCTGGACCCTGACACGCACTACAAGGTTGCTACCATTCCAGCTTACAGCGCTGCTCAAATCGGGATCGGCTTCAACGTGGCAATAAATATCGCCGCAGCCTGGAGAAAAATGATAGCGAAGATGGGCGAGATATCGAGCCCGCCGATTGCGGGAATAAGGTTTCTGAAAGGCCGCAATACGGGCGTGACGAGCATCGAGATAAATGCGGTCGCCGGGTTGTAAGTACCAGGCGCAATCCAGCTCAAAATTATGTGAATGAATATCGCGAACGTAAAGAGTCGCAATGACAACAGAACGAGATCGACGACCGAGGTAAGCGCAACAGGCAGAATACTGGGCGCGACGCCACTGATAGCGAGTATCACGAGAATTGTGAGGTACTGCAGGGCGAAGGCCACGATCACCGTCGCCGTGTCAAGCCGCCCGATGGGCGGTATGACGCGCCGGACCGGAATGACCAGCGGTGATGTCAGCCGCAGAATTCCCTGTGCAATCGGGTTGCGAAAATCCGCCTGCACCCACGGCAGCCAGAAACGCAATAACATGACGAGCAAATACAGCTGAGCAATCGTACTAATGATGAAAATCAGTGCAGGTTTCATTGACCGGTGCTCTCCGCCAGCTCGATGGCTCTGTTTTTTGCAGCAGTGAATGCGGCTGCAAAGATATCACGGACCTTTTTTTCATCGAACACCTCGAACGCTGCGGCAGTTGTGCCACCGGGCGATCGAACGTGCGCAATCATCGCTTCCATCGACTCACCGCTTACGGCTGCGAGTGCGGCGGAGCCTTTTGCCGTATCCATGACCAGTTTGTGAGCGGCTTGCGGGTCCAGACCAAATTGTTCTGCGGATTGAATCAACATGTCGATCAGCAGGTAAAAGTAGGCCGGGCCGGTACCGGAAATGGCCGTTACGGCGTCAATGCCGTCCTCATCGGGTACATGTACGACGCTGCCTACTGCGGACATGATGTCGCTTGCCCTGTCGCGTTCTTCAGTGCTCGTAACGTCATTGGCAAAAAGGCCGGATGCGCCCTGCAACAATAATGCCGGCTGATTCGGCATCACGCGAACGATTGCAAGTCCGCCACCCAGCCACCTGTCGATGTCGCGACTGTGCGTTCCGGCCGCCACGGAAATGACCAGCGGTTTCTTCGCCTGTACGACCTCGGCGAGACCGACACAGACGTTACGCATCAGCTGAGGCTTGACGGCCAGCACGAGACAATCGACGCGCCCGGCAACGTCGTTGTTGCTCGCATCAATCAGTACGCCGGGCAGCTCCGCGGACAAGACCTTGCGTCGCTGCGCGTCGGGCTCCGCGATCAGAAGGCTATCTGCGGGGTAACCACTCGAAATCAGGCCGCCGGCAAGAGCGCGCGCCATGTTGCCGCCGCCGATAAATCCTACTTTGTATGTGCTCATAACCGGTTTCTGGGACCGAAGATTGCTGTGCCGACCCGAACTATTGTAGCGCCTTCGAATATCGCAGCACGAAAATCGTCGCTCATGCCCATGCTCAGAGTATCGGTGGCAATACCATCGGCCCGAAGTTCCTCAGCAAGCCGGCGCAGTCGCGCGAACGGTATCCGTTGTGCTGCAAACTCATGTCGAATGGCCGGCAGACACATCAGACCACGGAGTCGCAGCCCGGGAAGGTCGACAACCCGGCGGGCCAGGTCACGCACCGCATCAATCGGCGCTCCCGATTTGCTTTCCTCAGCGTCGACATTCACCTGCAGACAGATATTCAGGTCGCCCAGTGTTTTCGGCCGCTGCTGGCTGAGCCTCGTGGCGGTCTTCAGACGATCGACCGAGTGGACCCAGTGGAAATGCTCGGCGACTACCCGGGTCTTATTGGTCTGAAGGTGACCGATGAAGTGCCAGATGAGCGCATCATCGGCCACGGCGTTGATCTTTTCGATCCCCTCGATGGCCTGATTTTCGCCGAAATCCCGCTGCCCTGCCGCAGCCGCCTCGAGCACGCTCGACAGGGGTTGTTTCTTGCTCACAGCGACTAATCTGACGCTATCTGCCTCACGGCCCGCATCGACCGCAGCTTTCGCCAGCAAATCTCGGATTTTTCGCAAGTTTTCCGTGACTCTAATCACGTTTTACTCCGGGTGCTTCGCTATACTAGGCTTCGATCTGAGCCGGGTTATGGTAAGTCCGGCCATCCATAATGAGGGAGAAGAATGGCCGTCGACGTTGCCCAATTGTTGTCATTCACGGTGAAGAACAACGCCTCCGACCTGCACTTGTCCGGCGGGGTGCCGCCAATGATTCGTGTTGATGGCGACATAAAACGCATCAATATGCCTGCGCTGACTCACAAAGACGTCAATAGCATGGTGTACGACATCATGAATGACAAGCAGCGCAAGGATTACGAGGAATTCCTCGAGACCGACTTTTCGTTCGAGATTCCAAAACTCGCTCGATTTCGAGTCAACGCATACAACCAGAATCGCGGCTCTGCCGCCGTCTTCCGGATCATCCCCTCCGAAATCCTGACACTGGAAGATCTGGGTGCCCCGGCGATTTTCAAGGATGTGTCGATGCATCCCAGAGGCATCGTGCTCGTAACCGGACCGACAGGCTCAGGCAAATCGACCACCCTCGCAGCGATGGTCGACTATATCAACGAGAACAAACCCGACCACATTCTGACGATCGAGGATCCGATCGAGTTTGTGCACGAATCGAAAAAATCCCTGATCAATCAGCGCGAAGTCCATCGCGATACGCTCGGTTTTAATGAAGCGCTGCGTTCGGCCCTGCGCGAAGATCCTGACGTTATCCTCGTCGGTGAGCTGCGTGACCTGGAGACGATTCGCCTGGCGTTGACCGCGGCGGAAACGGGCCATCTGGTATTCGGTACCTTGCATACCAGCTCGGCGGCGAAGACGATAGATCGTGTGGTCGACGTCTTCCCCGCCGCAGAAAAGGAAATGGTTCGGGCTATGTTGTCTGAGTCTCTGCGTGCGGTCATTTCCCAGACGCTGCTGAAGAGGATCGGCGGTGGGCGCATTGCCGCTCACGAGATCATGATTGGCACGCCCGCAATCAGAAACCTGATTCGCGAAGGCAAGATCGCACAGATGTACTCGGCCATTCAGACGGGCCAGGCCGCCGGCATGCATACGCTGGATCAGAACCTCGCCGATCTGATGTCGAAAGGTCTGATCAACAAGGAAGAAGCACGCTTCCGTGCGGTACAGAAAGAGAATTTCTAGGAACGCCGCGAGGCCGTTCTGACGGGAGAAGAGGCAAATGGAACGCGAACAAGCGGTACGATTAACCCAAAATTTGCTCAGAAAAATGGTTGAGCGAGAAGGCTCGGACCTGTTTCTGACAGCAGGATTTCCGCCGGCGATCAAGGTCGATGGCACGATTCACAAGGCTACTGACAATCCCTTGTCCGCGGACCAATCGGCCATCATGGTCCGCTCGATCATGAACGACAAACAAATCAAGGAATTCGATGCGACCAAAGAATGTAACTTCGCGATCTCGCCGCAGGGTATCGGTCGGTTTCGCGTAAGCGCCTTCATCCAGCAAGGCTATGTCGGGGCTGTTCTGAGAACCATCACAACCGAGATTCCGACGCTCGAGGATCTCGAACTGCCGCCGATTCTCAAAGACGTCGTTATGAACAAACGCGGCCTTGCGATCGTTGTGGGCGGTACAGGCTCAGGTAAGTCCACCACGCTGGCGGCAATGATCGGCCATCGTAACGAGAACTCGCGCGGTCACATCGTGTCGATCGAGGACCCGGTTGAGTACGTACACCCGCACCGGGGATGTGTCATCACCCAACGCGAGGTTGGCGTCGATACAGAGACCTGGCACGCGGCGCTCAAGAATACCTTGCGGCAGGCACCCGATGTCATTCTGATCGGCGAAATTCGTGATCGCGAAACGATGGAATACGGCATTCAGTTCGCCGAAACCGGCCACTTGTGTCTTGCAACCCTGCATGCGAACAGTGCCAACCAGGCGCTTGACCGGATTATCAACTTTTTCCCCGAAGAGCGACGCCAGCAGTTGTTGATGGATCTTTCGCTGAATACCAAAGCGTTTATTTCGCAGCGCCTGATTCCGCGTGAGGGTGGTGTGGGCCGAATAGCGGCGATGGAAATCATGCTGAACACGCCGTTGATCGCCGACCTCATCTTCAAGGGCGAGGTCGGGCAGATCAAGGAAATCATGTCGAAGTCTACCCGGCTCGGCATGCAAACCTTCGACCAGGCACTGTTCGATCTTTACGAACAGGCCGTCATCAGCTACGAGGAAGCCATGCGCAATGCTGACTCGAAGAACGAGCTGCGACTGCGGGTCAAACTGGAGAGTAAGCGCGACTCGTCAATTGCCAATCAGCAGTCGGAGAGCCTGAAGATCATCGAAGAGGACACTGCTCAGACATTTTGAGCATCACGGACGAACACACAGATGAATGTAAAGCCACTATTCAAGTTGATGGTCGAGAAAAAGGCCTCGGACCTTTTCTTTGCGCCGTTCTCGCCAGCGAAAATCAAAATAGATGGCAAGATCATGCCTGTGAACAAGCTCGAAATGACGCCGAAGATGGTCAAGCAGGCGGCGCTCGAACTCATGGACGAAGATCAGCTCGAGACGTTTACGCGCGAACTCGAAATCGACTTTGCGATATCGGAGCCAGGTCTTGGCCGATTCCGCGTCAATGTATTCCATCAACGCAGTAATGTCGCCATGGTGTTGCGATACATTACCTCTGAAATGCCGACCCTCGATGAACTTGGCATGCCTGCGCAAATGAAGGATCTCGTCATGTTGCGCCGTGGGTTGATTCTGATGGTCGGTGCTACCGGTTGTGGCAAGTCGACTACGCTCGCGGCGATGATCAATCACCGCAACGAGAAGACGTCATCGCATATCATCACGATCGAAGATCCGATCGAGTTCCTGCATCCGAACAAGAAGTCTATCGTCAATCAGCGTGAAGTCGGGCTGGATACGAAGTCATATGCACGCGCCCTCAAGAGTGCGATGCGTGCCGCCCCCGATGTTATTCAGATCGGTGAGATTCGTGACCGTGAGTCGATGCAGGCGGCGCTCGACATGGCCGGTACTGGTCATCTGGTCGTTGGGACGCTGCACTCCAACAATGCGTCGGAAACACTGGACCGTATCATCAACCTGTTCCCACACGACCAGCACGGCCAGATCTTTATGGATCTGGCGCACTATCTGCGGGCAATTCTGTCGCAGCGCCTGGTGCGCTCACGCGCCGGTAAACTTGTTGCTGCCGTGGAACTCATGCTCAATACGCCACATATTAAGGACTTAATGCTCAAGGGCGATATCTCGGCGGTCAAAGACGCGCACAAGGATAGCGGCGAGCAAGGCATGCAGACATTCGACGATGCATTGCTCGATCTCTACAAAGCGGGCACGATTACGCTCGAAGAAGCGATGTCACACGCGGATTCGCGATCCAATCTCGAGGCGAAAATCAACTTCGGCGGTTGACCGTTCAGGCTACCAAACGACGGTACTTGCATCGAATACCGGCCCGTCGACACAAACTCGTTTCATCGCGAGCCCTTCGGCCGTCGTGATCGGCACCGTGCAGCCCGCGCAACCGCCCACCGCGCAGGCCATGAATTCCTCGAGCGAAACCTGGCATGGCAGATCGTAGCGCGCGGCCATTGCCGCAACCGCTTTGAGCATCGGGGTCGGGCCACACGCGAATATTTCGACCTTTTCCCGCTCTCCGTCTTGCAGGCTCTGCAGCCACTTTTCCGCCAGCTCCGTCACGTAGCCGCGGTAACAGCCCTCGAAATCCGACAAACTGGTCAGCCGGGCAGGTATGCCCCAGTTCTCGAGCAACGGCATCGTGCTCGAGATATCGTCGTCCAGCCAGGTGGTCGGAATACGCGACCTCTGAAGTTGAAACGGAAACGGTATCTCCGAACCCAGGATGGCCAGCGGGTTCCATTGATCGTTTTGCAGGGTTTCGGCAAGAAACACCATGGGCGGGATGCCGACTCCACCGCCGATCAACAGACAATTCGGACGCCGGGGTGTTACCACGAACGGCTGACCAATCGGTCCCAGCAGGTTGATCGTGTCGCCGGGCCGCTTGCCGGCCAGAAGGTGCAGCCCTTCGCCGACGATCTTGTATAACACCTCAACCCAGTCATCGGCTGCGCGCATGATTGATAGCGGTCGGCGCATCGGCAAGGCGTCGTCGCACACAACATGCACAAAACTCCCGGGCCTGGCCGCTGCCGAGCACTTCGGTGCACGTATCCGCATGATGAATTGATTGCCGGGGTATGCGTCCGAAGCAAGCAACTCGCCGTCTTCGACAAACAGGCTGGCGCGATTTCGTTGTGCGTGTCGCTGCGCCGCTGTGGTCAACGCAATTCCATGGCTTTGCAGACACGCTCCAACACCGCCATGCGCACGGCAACCCCGTTCGCCACCTGTTGCGTTATGGCTGACGCCGGACTGTCCGCCAATGCCGACTCGATTTCGATACCGCGGTTCATCGGCCCCGGATGCATGATGATCGCATCGGGTGCGGCGCCCTTCATGCGATCGGTGCTGATACCGTAATTGGCAAAATACTCATCGATGCCTGGAATGCCATCGAGGCTGCCAATCCGCTCCCGCTGTATGCGCAACGCCATAACGACGTCGGCACCGCGCAAGCCGGCGTCGAGATTGTCAATAATCGACGCGTGCGGAAACGCGTCCGGGTCGGGTGCGAGCGGCGGCGGCGAAATCAGTCGCAGCTCGCCGATACCGAGCGTCTGCAAACCCTGCGCCGCAGATCGCGCCACACGCGAATGCCTGATGTCGCCGACGATCGCCACGATCAGATCTTTGAACCGTCCTTTCCGTTGCCGAATGGTCAGGAGGTCCAGGAGTCCCTGTGTCGGGTGTGATGTATCCGCCTCGCCAGCATTCAGAATACTGACGTAGTCATTCACGTGGCGTGCAATATAGGCCGGCACGCCTGCGCTGGCATCGCGTACAACCAGGATGTCGACCTGCATGGCCTGCAACGTATAGATCGTGTCGAGTATGCTCTCGCCCTTCTTGCGCGATGACGTATTGACATCGAGATTGAGCACATCGGCTCCGAGACGCTTGGCCGCCAGGTCGAACGAGGCACGAGTTCGGGTGCTGGGTTCGAAAAACAGATTGGCAACCGTTCGGCCGACCAGTGAGTGACTGCGCGCGGCCGCCCTGCCGGGCGGGGTGACAAAGCGTTCCGCATCGTCCAGCAGATCGACAAGCAAGGATCTATCGAGTCCTTCCAGCGTCAACAGGTGTCGCAGACTGCCGTCCGCATGCAGCTGCAGATTGGCCTGATTATCCGTGTTCGGGAATATTTCGATCGCTCGCATGGCGGGGCAATGCTACACCTTCGTTCGTCCGCTGAGAAATCGCTCGGCAATGAGCACGGCTGCTGCGCTGTCGATTATTTCTTTGGAAATCCGCCCGCGACTGCCATTGGCGCGGGCTCTCCTGAGTACGTTCTCGGCTTCGAGCGAAGTATAGCGCTCGTCGACCATATCCACCTTCAATTGATAGCGCCAGAGTTCGCGCACAAACCCTTCGACGTGCGCTTGCATGTCACCGGGAGTTCCATCCGCGTGCAAGGGCATGCCGACAACGAGGCGCGATGGTCGCCATTCATCGATAAGTCGCGCGATCAGACCAAAGTCCGGTCCTTTATCGCCGTTCGCGAGCACGCGTAACGGGCTGGCAGACCCGGTGACGGTCTGCCCAACAGCAACGCCAATACGTCGCAAGCCAAAATCAAATGCGAGAATCGTCTCAGGTTGGGCGCTCTCGTGCTTACGCGTGTCCGGCATCGGAAGATATCTGGCTGATGTCGATGCCAAGTATGCGTGCGGCTGACATCCAGCGTTCATTAAACGGCGTATCGAAAACCAATCCGGGCGAGGCGGGCACATTGAGCCAGGAATTGGCCAGCATCTCGCTTTCCAACTGGCCCGCCTCCCAACCCGCATAGCCGAGCGCAACCAGCGACTTCTGCGGTCCAACGCCACTCGCCATCGCATCGATAACGTCGCGCGACAAGGTCAGTTGAATGTCATCGGACACCGCAAGCGAGTTTTCGAAACCGGCACCCGGATTGTGCAGGACAAAGCCACGTTCCGGACCGACGGGCCCGCCCATCATGACGGGGTTGTCCACCACGGACGGATCCGGATCGGCGACATCGAGCTGCTTCAATAGTCCGCCGAACTTGAGCTGCAATGGCCGGTTGATGACTATACCGAGTGCACCCTCGTCGTTATGTTCACAGATCAGGGTAACGGTGGTGCTGAAATTGGGATCTGCCATACCCGGCATAGCGATAAGCAATTGATTTGTCAGTGAGCCATCAAGTCCCATACGCACAGTATCGGCCCAACAGCCGGATGGCACAATAGCCGACACGGCAGAAGCATCATCGGCCCGCTGCAGGCCGTTGCTGAAGAATATGCCTAGTTGGCTCTTGCGGTCGCCGCGTCGAGTTGCTCGGTGAAGATCCATTTGTAGGCAAATCTCAAGCGATCGTAGTCGCTGCGAATTTCGGCAGGAAATGGATCAAAAGGGGACGCCCGTCTGAGAATATCCAGCGCAGCCCTGTCGAGCTCCTTCGAGCCGCTCGACTTACGGATTACGACTTCGGCAAGCTGACCCGAAGCCTCGATGCTGACTTCGAGTGTCGGACTGCCGGTCAGGCCCTCGAGATGGCCAAGTTCAGGAAAATACTCATCGCCCACGGCTTCGATGCGTCGCTTCCAGTCATCCAGGTAAGCCGCCACGACTGATTCACGCGTGTCCACGCTGGTAATTAGCTGCCGTGGATCGTCATCATGGATCAACAACGAGGACTTCTCATCCTGCGGCAGCGGCAAGGTCTGCTCTCGGCCCGACTCCAGTGCGATTGCGGTCGTGTTGTCGGGTTGTGGTTCGTCACGGAGAAAATCCGCGATTCGCCGGTCCTGTTCGCCTTGCGTCGATACGAGCTGATCTGCCGATTTTTCATGTGCGGTCGAATCGAGCAGTGACTTGCCGTCCTCCTGGCCGAGGTTATCGATCGGTGACGCGCTTTCGAGTGGCGCGGTCGGACGCACCTCATCCAGGGTATTGCCGCCACCCACCTGGGATGCCTGCGCCAGATACTCGGCTTCATCCGGACGATCGATCCGTTGATCCGGGTCGGCAATGATCGTCACTTCGAGGGAGATCGCCTCGGAAAATCCGTCCAACAGGCTGGCGTTGAATGTGACGCCGATAATGAGAATGCCGTGAATCAGAGCGGCAAGAAACAACATCGCCGGCAGCCGCTCGGGCGTTTCGGGCGCGACGAGCTGGATCTCGTCCATCGAATCGTTTTGCGCGGCAATACTGGCCATCATTGCGCAGAATGGTCCGCCTTTTTCATCTTCAAAACAAGGCTTTAAGTCTCGTTTTCGATCGCATCGAAGAGTAGGCCGGCGATGTTGAGGTCGAACTGCTTGTCCAGTTCGCGAATACCGGTTGGGCTGGTGACATTCACTTCAGTCAGGTAGTCGCCGATAACGTCGATACCGGCGAACAGCACGCCACGGTCGCGAAGCACCGGCCCCACCTGCTCGCAAATGGCGCGGTCGACGTGCGATAACTCCTGGCCGATGCCCGTAGCACCCACCACGAGGTTGCCGCGATTGTCATCATCCGAGGGAATGCGAGCCAGTGCATACGGCACGGCCACGCCATTGATCAGAAGGATGCGTTTATCGCCCTTGTTGATTTCAGGGATGAAGACCTGCGCCATTGCAAATCGCTGGCCAACGTCGGTCAGTGTTTCAAATATTACGTTGGCGTTGTTGTCGCCTTTCCCGACGACGAAGATCGAGCGCCCGCCCATGCCGTCGAGCGGCTTGACGACAATGCGCCCGTGCTCGAGCAAAAACGCTTTCATTTCCTGCATTGAGCGTGTGATCAGCGTCAAAGGTGTGCACTCGGGGAACCAGGCTGTATAGGCCTTCTCGTTCATGTCGCGCAATGCCTGCGGATCATTAACGACAAGTGCGCCAGCGTCGCGGGCACGATCCAGGATATAGGTCGTGTAGACATACTCCATGTCGAAGGGCGGGTCTTTGCGCATCAGAATGACGTCGAGCCCTCCAAGCTCGATCTCCGTGTGCTCGCCGAGCTCGAACCAGGCGGCACTATCGTCGCTGACACGCAGCTGCCGTGAATGGCCGATAGCCCGGCCACTGAGGAGCTTCAGGTCCTTTTGCTGAAAGTAATGGATTTCGCCGCCACGTCGTTGTGCCTCGAGCAGCATCGCCAGAGAGCTGTCCTTGTAGGGCGTAATGGACTCGATTGGGTCCATGACAATACCGATTTTGAGCGCAGCTTGTGCCATCGTCGGGATTTTGTGCTCGATCAGATTCGAGCGAGCAACTATACCTCGGAATCACGGGGTAATCGTTGAAATTTATTGGGATTTTGCTGTCTGCGGCGGGCGTCGTAGCAGGACTTATGTCAATATGGTACAAGTCGCTTTTCCTGAGCAGGTTGTGGCCGTCCACCGCCGTACTACAGGGAAACAGATTAACTGAATGAATCCTGGGGGATTCCAGTCAAGCGTGAGGAAATCCGGTGTCAAATAATGCACCTCGAAGTCTGAATGGCCTCAAGATCCTGGTTGTGGATGACAGCAAGACCATTCGTCGTACGGCGGAAACGCTGTTGACCAAGGAGGGTTGTCAGGTATTCACCGCCATCGATGGCTTCGATGCGTTGTCCAAGATCGCCGACCATCAGCCCGACCTGATCTTCGTCGACATCATGATGCCGCGACTCGATGGCTACGAGACGTGTTCGTTGATCAAGCACAACAAGATGTTCAAGGAGACGCCGGTCATAATGTTGTCAAGCAAGGATGGTCTGTTCGATCGGGCACGCGGGCGCATCGTTGGTTCCGAGCAATATCTGACCAAACCCTTTACCAAAGACGAGTTACTTGGTGCAATTTCTAACCAGATCAACTAGTTCGCACTCATCGAGTGCGTCGCAAAGGACACATTGATGGCAGTAATTCTAATCATCGATGATTCGCCGACCGAGCTGCATTTGTTTCAAAAAATGCTGGAAAAGAACGGCTTTGAGACACTCGTTGCCGATAGCGGCGAGGAAGGCCTGCGTCAGGCCAGGTTGTCGCGACCCGACTGTATTCTGATGGATGTCGTCATGCCCGGCATGAACGGCTTTCAGGCGACACGCAAATTGACGCAGGATTCGGATACGGCCGGTATTCCGGTCATTATGATCACGACCAAGGACCAGGAGACCGACAAGATCTGGGGCATGCGCCAGGGGGCTGTCGAGTATCTGGTCAAGCCGATCGATGCCAAGCAGCTCGTGGCTAAGATCAATGCGGTGATGGCTGCCTGAATGAGCGAGTCTGTCGACCTCGCGAAGCTGGTTGCGCAGCCGTTCGAATTGCTGCAAGAGATCGAACGACGCAGTCGTCAGGCACACTCCGGTCAACACGGCAGCGGCATGCCGTCCGAATGGGTTGGCGTCGGCTTTCGAATCGGCGAGGAGCAATTCGTCGCGAGCCGCGAACAGGTCCGGGAGGTACTGATGTTGCCCGATGAGATGACGCGTGTACCAGGCAGCAAACGCTGGATGCTGGGTATCGCAAATCTGCGTGGCCATCTGCTGCCGCTTGTGGACGTCAAGTTGTTGCTCGGCAGTGGACGCACGACCTTGCGGCGAACCACGCGGGTCATCTCGGTCAATCATCGCGAAGTCCCGGCTGGCCTCGTGGTCGACGAGGTGCTTGGATTTCGCCGTTTTATGGATCGTGAACTCACCGATACGTGGCCGGAGACGGTGGTTCGCTGTGACCGATTTCTGACAGGCGCGTATCAGCGCGGCGAGGACACCTGGCCCGTATTCAATTTGTTCGACTTTATCGAAAGTAACCTATTCCTGCAGGCGGCCGCGGAGTGATTGCCGCAATGCAATACGCCGACACGATGCCGGGCTAAATACAAATCAGAGTCTCGAAAGCTATGGCTAAGAAAGCAGACACATCATCAATATTCAGGATCGTTGCGTCATTGACAGCAGTGTTGCTGATCGTTGCCGCGATACTCACGTATTTTCAGGCTGCCGGTGGCAACTCGCAGACCGCACAGCTCGCTGCCTTGTCGCAGGCAATACCGAATCAGGCAACGGCGGCGCTCGACGGTGCTGCCGGCGGATTCGACAAGCTCGACAGCAGCCTCAAACGCCTTGCGCAGCTGCGGCGGAGTGCTGGCCCGGCCGTCCCCGGCTCATCCGCGGAGTGGCAGCAACTCGAGTCACGCGCGGCGGCCATCGTTGCCAGGCGCGCCGACGTTGAATTACTGACAGATGCGACGGCGAGTATCGTTGCCAGCGTGGCGCCAATACTCGAGTTGTCGAACGAATTACTGGACCGCTCCAGCGCGACGGCCATCATTCAGGAGTTTCAGCAGCGTGCCGCCCGTATCGGCCAGTCGGCACCAGGACTGGCTTCGAATCCGAATGCCGCCACGGTAGCGGCGACCATCAATGATGATGCAGCGTTCTTGCGCGTTGTCTTTGATGCCCTTTCCGGCGAAGACACGGAACTTGACGTGCGGCCGTTGAATGCGGCAGGGCGCGAGGCTGCGCTCGTACCGCTCGGCAGCCACCTGTCGGCGCTGGAAGCGCAGGTCGAGCGCGTAATGAGCAGCGTCGAGCCGGTCAACGGGCTGGCAGCGGCGCAAGCCGAATTGATGTCCAGTGCGGCAAACCTTGAAGGCGCGTTTTCCGGCTCTGCGATCGGCAGTTCGCTGCCCGGTCTTCTTCAGACCCCCTGGATCCCGCTCGGCCTTATCGCGCTGGGAATCATATTGGTCTTGGTACTGCTTGTGCTAAATGCGCAGACATCGAAGTTCGAAACCACGGCCAAGGTGCAGGCGGAGCAGAATGAACGCAATCAGCAGGCTATCTTGCGCCTGCTCGACGAGATGGGCAGCCTCGCGGACGGTGATCTGACGGTCGAGGCGACTGTGACCGAAGACATCACCGGGACAATTGCCGATTCATTCAACTATGCAATCGAGGAACTCAGAAAACTGGTCGCCACGGTCAATGAGACGGCGATCATGGTTGATTCGGCGGCGAAGCAAACCGAGAGCACGGCAACACATATGGCAAAGGCAGCCGATAATCAGGGTCGCGAGATCAACGCCGCCACTGAATCGATCGTATCGATGGCGGCGTCGATTGAAGAGGTCTCGGGCAATGCGGAGCGTTCGTCGGATGTCGCGAGACACTCAGTCGAAGTTGCGCATAAAGGCGGCGATGCCGTGCGGCGGACGATCGACGGCATGAACGCCATTCGAGAGACAATTCAGGAAACGTCGAAGCGCATCAAACGCCTGGGCGAGAGTTCACAGGAGATAGGCAATATCGTCGAGCTCATTAACGACATCGCAGAGCAGACCAACATCCTTGCATTGAACGCTTCTATCCAGGCATCGATGGCGGGTGAGGCGGGTAGGGGCTTTGCCGTGGTGGCCGATGAAGTACAGCGGCTCGCAGAGCGATCGACCAATGCGACCAAGCAAATTGAGGTACTGGTTCGCACGATTCAGGCTGATACCAACGAAGCAGTTGTGTCGATGGAGCGCAGCACGACAGACGTCGTCGGCGGTGCATTGCTGGCGGAGAATGCCGGAGCGGCGCTCGACGAGATCGAGCAAGTGTCGAACCAGATTGCGAGCCTTGTGCAAAATATTTCGAGTTCGGCCCGACAGCAGGCAGGCTCGGCCGCGGACGTAACGCGGCGAACGACGCGCTTGCGCGAGATCAGCGAACAGACCGGCAAGGCCACAACCGCAACAGCAGCGGCGATCGCGAAGTTATCCGAGCTGGCATCGCAACTCAGAAAGACGGTTGCTGGATTTACACTGCCGAACGAGGCTTTGCAGGCACGCACTTTGTCCAGCACTTCATCAAATGTCCTCGCCAGCAAGCCTGGCGAGCGCGCAAAGGCAGGCTAGTACTCCAGGTCGGAGTACTAAACGGAGACGGACTGCTTGATGACAGGCAACACCGGCATACACGAGCGACCGAGTGCTCTTGAGCGTGGCGAAGGCACCATGAACGCGCTTGCGATCATCGGCGCCGAACTCATGGAGACGATTCGCAACGCGCACCTTGCGCTTGAGGATTGTGTCGACGGGCGCGGCGGATCGGCGGCGCTGGTTCGAGCAGCCGAGCTATTGCACCAGGCACGCGGCGCCCTGCAGCTCACCGAAACGTATGGCGCGGCGTTGCTTGCAGAGGAGATGGTTCTCGGCTGCAAGTACCTGGCCGGACTGCGGGCGGGCAAGGGCCGCGAGGACGGCCTTGATGCGTTGACGCGGGCCATGGTGCAGTTGCCTGCTTACATTGAACGCCTGTTGGGCGGCGGTCGCGACATTGCATTGGTGCTGCTGCCGATGCTGAACGACTTGCGTGCCGCGCGTGGCGAACCGCTGTTATCCGAAGGCACGCTGTTGCTCCTGAACCTGTCGCCAAGCCGGGCGGGAGCGCAAAGTGCCAGCCGCAAAGGTTCAGGCGAGGACCCCGTTGCCGTCGCGATGCGTCTGCGGCCGAAATTCCAGTTGGCACTGCTCGGTTGGATCCAGGGTGGCGATGCGTCGCGTCATCTGCAGACTCTGAGCAGCGTAACGCGGAAGCTCGAACAGGCTGCGACTCGCGACGACATGTATCAGCTATGGTGGGTGGTCGGCGGCGTTCTCGAATCGCTGCAGAACGGTGGTCTCGAAACATCGGTCGCGCTGAAACGCCTGTTGGGCCAGACCGATCGCCAGATCAAGCGGATCATCGATAAGGGCACTGCGGCATTCGACGATCATCCTGTCGATGATTTGCTGAATAACCTGCTCTATTACGTCGCGCGATCGAGCACGGCAGGCGAGCGAATAGGCGAAATTCGCAAGGCTTTCAACCTGTCCGAACTGTTGCCGGGCGACGAGCAGGTCGAGCAAGCACGCGAGGCCTTATCCGCGCCGAGTGTCAAGCTCATGGAGACCGTTGCAGCAGCGATCAAGGAAGATCTCGCACGAGTGAAAGATGTGCTCGACATCTTCGTGCGCACCGGCATGAACAAATCGGCGGAACTCGTGCCACAGCTTGAGTTACTGAAGAAGATCAGCGACACACTCGGCGTGCTCGGGCTGGGCGAACTGCGTGGCGACATAGACGGTGAAATTGACCGGCTCAAGTCCGTTGTCGAACGCGGTGGCGTTGCTTCAGACCAGATCATCCTCGATATCGCATCAACGTTGTTGCGCGTCGAGGATCGCCTGGACCAGCAGCTCGTGCGACTCGTGGCTCCTGTCCCGGGCGCTCCGGAAGTCGATTCGGCGCGTCTTCCACCGCAGGAAGCCGCAGACTACCAGCAGGTTGCTGAGTCCGTGATGCGCGAGTGCATCATCAACCTCGCGCGGATCAAGGAAACCGTCGGCCAGAGCCTGGCATCACAAGCCCCGTCACAGGGTCTTGATAGCGTGCCATCTCTCGTGCGAGGCATCAAAGCCGGACTCATGATGTTGAACAAGACCAGAGCGATGGAGGTGGTCGATCGCGTTGGCAACCTGATTACGCTGACGCTCGCCGAAGCAGGCCCGGCTCGATTGTCGCAAAAGGAAACGGATCGCCTGGCCGATGCCATCGTCAGTATCGAGTACTACATGGAAACGGTTAAAGCCGGGCGCAGTGAGCCGTGGTACATGCTTGATAATGCCGAAGCTTGTTTGTCTGTTTTGCGCGATGTGGAACATCGGCTTGCGCAGGAGGCGAAGGCCAAACCGAAAGTCTCACAGACAATGAGGATGGACGCGGCCGAAATTGCTGCCCAGGCGGCCGACATGGCTGCAGCAGAGCAATCGAAGATGCAGGCAACGGAGGTGATGCCGCTCCCTGTTGTCGCGGCGGATGCGGAACACCTCGACCCGGAATTACTCGAACTGTTTATCGAAGAAGCGCGGGAAGAAGTTGTCTCAATAAAACGCAAGTTACCGGCCTGGCAGGATGCGCCGGAGGACATGGAAATACTGATCACGGTCCGACGCTCGTTCCATACCCTGAAGGGCAGCGGCCGCATGGTGGGTGCCGAACGCATCGGTGAGTATTGCTGGAGTATCGAAAACTTATTGAATCGGCTGATCAACAGGACTCTTGTGCGCACCCCGCCAATGATCGATTTCATCGTCGAGGCGGCAGCTGCGGTGCCGGAACTGATTGAGCAACTCGAGATTGGCACCGAGCCGACGGCGGACATCAGCTTGTTGATGGCCAGGGCGAATGCTTTTGCCGAGGGTGATCCGAATGCCGCGGTCCTGACTATTGCGGGAAGTGTGCCGGATGCTGCAGAGCTCGAAGAGCCGGCCCTCGAAATGGACCCGGTGTTGCTCGATATCTTTTCCAAAGAAACGGCAGGGCATATCGCGGTCATCACGGATTATCTGAGCGCATGCGAGGGCCATCAACCGCCGTTCGATGTTACCGACAAATTGCACCGCGCCTGTCACACATTGCACGGCAGCGCCAACATGGCAAATGTCGAACGCGGCGTCGCGGTTGCCGGCGCGCTGAATCGATTCGTGCGACGCGTCTACGACTACAAGGTCGGTTTTCAGCAATCAGGTCTTGACGGGCTGCGCGCTGCCGGCCGGGCGATTGCGACGATTGTTGGTGACATCAATCAACCCGAACGCAAACGTGCTGATTACACGGCGCTGATCGAACATCTGACCAAATTATCGGATGCGGTGCAGCCGGAGCACACGATCGTTCGCGAAGACGTTGCCGAACCGGTACTCGTCGAGAAGCCGGAGCCTGTTGTCGAGGCCGTCGGCGACGAGCCTGAGTACGATGCCGAAATCGCAGCGATATTTACCGAGGAGTCGGCCGAGCTGCTCGAGTCGGCAGACAAGGCGCTGCTCGAGTGGAGCAAAAACAAAGCCTCCAGACAGTCCATGGAGGAGCTCAAGCGGCATCTGCATACATTGAAAGGTGGCGCGCGCATGGCCGGTATCAGGGCCATGGGCAATTTGAGCCATGAGCTCGAGACATTACTGATTTCGCTTGACGGTGGCCGGGTCAAGGCGACGCCGGCTGTCGATGAGTTACTGCAGCAGAGCGTCGATGAACTGCACCGCATGCGCGACGCCGTGATCGCTGGCAAAGCCGTGCCGGCCGCCGGCGCTCTGGAAAAACGGATTCAGCATGCCAATGCGGGCTTCGAACTGGCCGATGATTCCGAAGTCGAGATGGCCCCGGCAGAAAAGGACGTCGAAGCGGCCGAGCCGGCGGCATTCACAATCGAGCCGGAAGACACGGTCAGCATGGTCATCGTCGACACGCCGCTGGCGGACGAGTTGGCGCAGATCGGGCAACCTGTCGCCGCCGCCGAAGCGCCGCCCGAAGCGCTCCAGGCCGAACCGGCACCGCAGCCCGTACCGGCGGCGGCTCCAGCAGTTGAGCCAAAGCGCGCAGCGGAAGCGACTCCGGCAGCTGAGCCAGAGCCGCGCCGGCAGGTAACTGCCCGGCCCAGCCCGAAGCCCGAGGCGCCACAACCTGCATCCGTGCAAGGGCTGCGCCAGGATCAGCGCCAGGAGTTCGCACGCATCGATGCCGAGCTGCTTGAGGACCTGCTCAACGCCGCGGGCGAAATCAGCATCTATCACTCACGACTGACGCAGCAGGTCAGCTCGTTCGAATTTCACGTGGACGAACTCGAGCAGACGATTGCCCGCTTGCGCCAGCAATTGCGCAAGCTCGAGATCGAAACAGAGGCGCAAATCATGCATGGCCATCAGGACACGCTGATTGCGCGGGACTTCGATCCGCTCGAGCTGGATCGCTACTCCAATATCCAGCAACTGTCACGCGCGCTTGCCGAGTCGGCGAATGATCTGAACAGCCTCAAGGACCTGTTGCAGTCAGTGACGACCGAGGCTGAAGGTCTGCTCGTGCAGCAATCGCGTGTCACGGCTGAATTGCAGGATGGACTCATGCGCACGCGCATGGTGCCGTTCGAGCGCCATGTGCCGCGTCTGACGCGACTGGTCCGACAAATTGCCAAAGAAGCAGGCAAAAGAGCCGATTTGGCTGTCGAAGGGGCATCCGGCGAACTCGATCGGCAGGTGCTCGAAAAAATGCTGCCGCCGTTTGAGCACATGCTAAGGAATGCGGTTGTACATGGTATCGAGTCGGCCGAAGAACGGCAGGACGCCAACAAGCCGGCCACGGGGCGAATCACGATCCGGCTGCATCGCGAAGGATCAGAAATGGTCATCGACGTTGCCGATGATGGCAGGGGTCTCGACGTCGACGCGATTCGACGCAAAGCCTATGAGCTCGACATGTTGAAACCGGATACCAAGGTAACCGATGAAGAGATCATGGAGCTGATTCTCACGCCGGGCTTTACGACGGCCGGCAAGGTCACGCAGTCTGCCGGTCGCGGTGTCGGCATGGACGTCGTGGCAAACGAAGTCAAGAAACTCGGCGGGTCGCTGCGCATTTCCTCGGTGACCGGGCAGGGCACGAATTTCACCGTACGCCTGCCATTTACATTGGCAATCACGCAGGCGCTTATCGTGCGTACTGGCGAAGAGGTTTATGCGCTGCCGCTGCCCTCCGTTGAAGGTGTTGCGCGCATCCCGCGCGGTGAACTCGAAAACCTGTTGAGTCAAAGTGAACCGAGTTATCAGTACGGCGAACAGACCTACAAGTTCCGCCATCTTGGTATGTATCTAGGCGGTCAGGCGGCAAAGTTGCCGCAGGACGAACCGTTTATCCCGGTCATCCTGGTCAGTGCCGGAGATTTTTCTGCCGCTTTACTGACCGACGAGATGGTCGCCAGCCGAGAGATCGTCGTAAAGTCGATTGGTCCGCAGCTTGCCAGCATCCGCGGTATTTCAGGCGCGACGATTCTCGGCGATGGCCGCATCGTTCTGATTCTGGATGTTGCAGCACTGGTTCGTACCGGCGCGCCGGTCGTTGAGCTCAAAAAAGCCGCACCCACGCCAAGCGACGATCGTCCTGTCGCTCTCGTGGTTGACGACTCGATCACGGTGCGGCGTGTTACCGAGCGCTTCTTACAGCGCAACGGGATACGCGTTGTCACGGCGAAAGACGGCCTCGATGCAATCAGCGTCATGGCCGAGCACAAACCGGATATCATTTTGCTGGATATCGAAATGCCACGCATGGACGGTTACGAGTTCGCGTCGCACGTGCGCAATGACGAGCGTGTCGCTGACGTACCGATCATCATGGTGACGTCACGAGTTGGTGATAAGCACCGTGCCCGCGCGATCGAACTCGGTGTCAATGACTATCTCGGTAAACCCTATCAGGATGCGCAGTTGCTTGATGCGATCGGCCGCCTGCTTGAAGAAAAAGGAATCACGTTATCGTGAGTGCCGAAGCTGACGAACTCTATAGCCTGCTCGTGCCGCTGACCGAGGATCGGCTGATCGTGCCGCGTGCCTGCGTCGTCGAAGTGGTGCGATTTTCCAAGCCGGATCACGAGGCAGGCGCGCATAAGTGGATGCTCGGGACGGTGAACTGGAACGGCCGCGAGCTGCCCGTGGTGTCTTTCGAGGGAATGCTTGGCAAAGAGGCGCCGGCGATAACGGGCCGTGCGCGAATCGTCGTGTTTTATGCGAGCACCGGGCAATTGAAGGTCGGCTACTTCGGCGTGTTGACGCAGGGATTTCCGCAGCTCGTGCGAGTTAACAAGGACGTGCTGAAGCTGCATACAACAGAGGGTTGGCCCGACGGCGCGCCGGTGATTTGTCGCGTGAAAATGATCAACGAATTCCCGCTGATTCCGGACCTCGACAAGCTCGAGGCGATGCTCGCGCGAGAGTCGATCCAGGCCTGAACCCGGTTACCAGGTTTATCGGCAGGCAGCGGGCAGATGCTTCGGTGGAATGGTGCCACCGCTGGCGCAAATCCACCGAACGCTTCCCACTCGGGTCGTGTCGGCCGTTAGCGTGACGGTCTCACCGTCAATCGCCGTGTGTGCGTCCTTCCCGTAGGTGATGGTAATGACGCCATCCTGATTACCGACACTGACGCTCGACACATACTTGCCCTGAATGGCTCCCGCTGCAGCGACACCGGCCTGGGTATTGCCGTTGGGCATGGCGCCGCTATCGTGGAAGAACTCCGTTGCCCCGATCTTGGCGCCCTCTGCAACATTCAGGCCTTCCGCAACCTGACTGCGAACCGTGTAGTCCAGATACATCGGCACTGCAACCGCCGCGAGAATGCCAATGATGGCGACCACGATCATGAGTTCGATCAAGGTGAAGCCGTGCTGGCGCTGTCGGCGCTTCTGTGGCCGGCAACGTGAGTCCGACGATTTGTGCTTCGATGCAGTCATTGGACGAAGACCAGACAGAGTCATATTGGCAAGCACCACGCCGGCCATGGTCTGACTCTGACAGTTGTTGCTTTTTTTCTCGCTGATCTGTGTCACGAAGCCCGGGTAGAACCGCGTCATGCATTATGTAATGGCCGGATGGCCGGCAGAACACTACGCGTGCTAGCTGAGGCCGCCGAGCGCGACACGTATGGCCTCTCCACTGATTCCGCTGGATTCCTCGGCCGCAAGAAATGCAATCATCTCGGCGACTTCCCTGCTCGTGGCAACGCGGCCAGGCGGATATGACGCCGCGCGCTCCTGCCATACCTGTTCGCTGCTTATAGAGCGATCTTCTGCTTCCTGGCGGGCGGAGCGTTCGGCCATCTCCGTTCTTACCCAGCCGGGCAAGACGGCGTTTGCGGTGACGCCGTACGTGCCGGCGTCCACCGCGACCGAGCGCATCAGGCCGATCAGGCCGTGCTTGGAGCTGTTATAAGCACATCCGGCCGGCTCGGCAACCAGTCCTGCGGTGGAACTCGTGTAGACGATACGACCGTATCGCCGCTCAACCATCCCGGACAGGACGAGCCGCGACAGGTGGAAAGGTCCGTCGAGATTGATCCGTATCGTCTCGCTCCAGAGCTCCGGATCCTGTTCCCAGACGACGCGCTCGAGAGCTGAGCCGATGCCATGGTTACAAATCAGAATATCGACCGGACCCAAACGCTTCTCGGTGTGTTCGACTGCCTGTGCGCAGCCTTTTGCAGTGCCCATATCGGCCACCGTAAACTCGAATCCCGTTGCCGCCAGTTCCTGTTGGCCGCGCGCGACACACATCACGCGGGCGCCACGCGCGTCCAAAAGTTCGGCCGCCGCGCGTCCTATCCCCCGGCTCCCGCCCGTGATCAGAGCTACGCGCCCCTCGACTCCAGCCATCTCGACATTACCTCCGACTGTATGTTCCCGATCAGTATATAGAACCGCCTAGATCTCCCCATGCGGATTGCACAACGGCCAGTGCGGTGAGCGCTGCTGTTTCCGTGCGCAATATTCGTGGACCCAGTGACACGGCCGTGAAGCCGGCCAGCTGCGCGTCCTCGTACTCGGATTCACTGAAGCCGCCTTCAGGACCGATCAGCAAACATACCTTCGTCGCCGGAGCCGCAATCGCGGCAAGCGGCGTGTCAGCGCCGGGGCGCAAGATCAGATCGGTGTCCGCGGCGTTGCTTTTCGAACCGAACCATGCGTTGAGCGCCATCGGCGGATCAATCAGCGGTGGCCGCGTGCGACCGGACTGTTCGCACGCGCTTGCGGCGACGCCCTGCCAGTGATCCCTGCGTCTGGCGGCGCGCATAGCGTCAAGTTTGACGACGCCATGCTCGGTCAATACAGGCGAAATGCGCTTGACGCCGAGTTCGGTCGCTTTTTGCACGACGAAATCCATGCGCTCTCCTCGCGAGATACCCTGAACGAGATGTACTTTCAGCGGCGATTCGGTCACGGCTTCCGATCGCTCGCCGATGAGCAGAAGCGCCGAATTTCTGCCGATTGTCCCGACAGTGGCGCTGAATTCGCCACCACGTCCATTGAATACGGACAAGGAGCTGCCGACACGCAAGCGCAGCGCACGGCCGATATAGCGCGTCTGCTCCGCATCCAGCCGTATTTGTCCGCCGGTTTGCAGCTCGGTATTTACGAAGAGTCGGGTGACGGACATGGTTACGGACGGATGCCTCGGTTGGCGTTGACAGTTGGCGTCTGTAACCCTGACTATCGTTGTTCCGCTCGAGAGGGGCAACCATCGGTGCGAACATCGTATAGCGTCAATACCGACAACGGGCTTATTGAGGGGGCCAGGCAGTGTCCGAGCCCCAATCAGGATGCCCGACCTGCTGGTGTCGCGCCGGACCTGATCGTCGTGCACGGTATCAGCCTGCCGCCCGGTGAGTTCGGCGGGCCGGAGGTAGAGCAGCTGTTCAGCAACTGCCTCGATTGGGACGCGCACCCGTATTTCGATAAGATTCGTGGGCTCGAAGTCTCCACACACTTGCTGATACGACGGGATGGCGAGCTTGTTCAATTCGTGCCGTTTACACGACGTGCCTGGCATGCCGGTGAATCGATTTTTCGGGACCGCAGCTGTTGTAACGACTTTTCGATCGGGATCGAGTTGGAGGGGGACGACGAGACGCCGTATGCGGAGGAGCAGTACGCGGTCCTCGCTGGCGTCACCAAGGCACTGTTTGAGGCTTATCCCGGGATGTCGGCGCGCGCAATTGCCGCGCATGCCGATATTTCCCCCGGACGAAAAACTGACCCGGGAACTGCTTTCGACTGGCTTCGCTTGTATGATGGCATTGCCAATGGCTAGGACGACGCGAGTTACCAAACGATGCATTTGATCGCTTTACTAATCGGTCTGGTTGTGGAACGACTGGCGACGCAGTTGTTCCACTTGCGCAGACTGCGCTGGATCGACCGAATTATCGACACTGGATTCAGACTGGCAGGCCGCGTGGCGAACTGGCCGTCCCTGATACCGATCGTGCTGATCGCGGTGGTGCTTGTCCTGCCGGTCTTTGCGGTCACGTGGAGTCTCGGCAACACTTTACTCGGTTTTCCGTACCTGCTGCTCGGCGTCGTCGTGCTGTTCTTTTCCCTCGGCCCGCAAGATATCGGCGAGGACGTCAACGACTATTGCAAGGCGATCGAAGCCGGCGATGAAGATCGTGTGCAGCAGACCGCCAAGGCCATCATAGAAAGCGACGTTCCGGATGATGCGCTTGCGCGAATTCACTGCGTAGAAGAAGCGGTCTGCGTGCAGGCGAACAATCGTTTGTTCGCCGTCATTTTCTGGTTCGTGCTGCTTGGACCGCTCGGTGCCTGGTCTTATCGCGTGACCGACCTGATTCGTCGGCGCGCTGTGTTTGCCGCCGGTCGTGACGAAGAGTCGGATGGCGCGTCAGAGCGCCTGCGCGACACGGCGACCATGTTGCACGGTTGGCTGGCATGGGTCCCGGCGCGACTTACGGCGATCGGTTATGCGGCAGCCGGAAACTTCGATACCGCCCTTAGTGCCTGGCGCGCGCCCACCGAACAGAGTGCCGATACGCCCTCCGAATACAGCGAGCACCTGCTTGCCAGAGTTGGTGCGGCCGCGCTGGCGCTGGTCGACAACGATGACGAAAGCCTGGAGCAACGCGGCATCCGCGGCGCCACGGCTGCCAATCAACTGGTGTTTCGCCTGCTTCTGATCTGGGCCGTTGTTATCGCTGCGATGACGCTATACGGCTGGACGCGGTGAGGGCGTGCTTTCTCGGACCCATATGCTGCATGTTGGCCTGCCTGAGCGCGTGTTCGGAAAATTCTGCACCCGGCGAGCCTGATGCCACGTATTCGCGAGTCGTAACGCTTGCACCGAATCTGACCGAACTCGTCTATGCCGCCGGTGCGGGGAATACGCTCGTTGGCGTAAGCGCATATTCGGATTACCCCCCCGAAGCACTCGACCTGCCCATCATCGGCGACGCTTTCGTCGTTGATCAGGAGCGCCTGCGGGTTCTGCAACCGGATCTCCTGCTCGTCTGGCAGAGTGGCACACCTGAGCATGTGGTCGACGAGTTGCGCCACGCCGGCTATACCGTCGAAGTCATTCGGACTCGCGGACTCGAAGACGTTGCCGGTGCGCTACGGCGCATCGGTGAGTTGACCGGTTACCGCGAGGAAGCCGCCCGGGTTGCGTCGGCATTTACCCAGGAGCTGCGGTCCATAAGGGAAAGGCATGCCGGCCGGGATGACGTGCGTGTCTTCTATCAGGTGTCGCGACGTCCGCTGTACACGATTAACGGGGAACATTTTGTCAGCGGCCTGATTGATTTGTGTGGCGGCAGTAACGTTTTCGCCGATCTGGATGGCCTGGCGCCAAGCGTCGATGTAGAAGCTGTCGTCGAGCGCAATCCGGAAGTCATGCTGGCGAGTTCAGATGCCGGGGAAGACGCGTTCGCCGAATGGCATCGCTGGCCGCATATGGCTGCAAATCAGTACCAAAACCGGTTCCTGATGCCAGCCGACGCGATAGGTCGGGCAACGCCACGACTGTTGCTTGCAGCGCAGGCAGTATGCGGGGCGCTGCAGCAAGCCCGCGAGCGCCGGTCACTTGCCGTGAAAGAAGCACCATGAGCGGCGACAGGAAAATTCGCCAGGGGAGCGGGTCCGACTTTCCGGTGGCGACCAGGTGGCTGTCAGATATGGGCTTGCCGAGTGCAGACCTGACGCCGGAACATATGCAGCAATTCCTGGTCGCGTCGGTGGACGACCGGCCGGTCGGCATGATCGGCCTCGAACCCTTCGGCAAGACGGGGCTGCTGCGTTCGCTGATCGTCGCCCGCAACTCCCGCAGGAACGGTCTCGGCAAAGCGTTGGTCGACGCTTTGGAAACCAGGGCTTCGCGTCTGGGTGTTACCGAGCTCTGGTTACTGACAATTGACGCCGAGAGGTACTTCTTGCGGCTGGGCTATGCGATCGTTGACCGGGCGAAAGCGCCGCCCGAGATTCAGGCGACTCAGGAGTACTCGAGCCTGTGTCCGGGAGACACGGTCCTGATGCGCAAGTATTTGTGATCAGCGCTCGCGATTCCAGAGAACTTCCTGCCCCGATTCCTCCCTGGCCAATACGCGCGCGACGACGAAAAGCAGATCGGAAAGCCGATTCAGGTACCTGATGACTTCAGGTCGCACCGACTCGGTGCCTGCAAGTGTCGTGGTAACGCGTTCCGCGCGGCGCACTATCGTGCGCGCCAGATGACAGGCAGCCGCGGCCTGTCCACCGCCGGGCAGGATGAACTCCTTGAGTGCCGGAAGACCCGCATTGAGAGCGTCGAGCTCTGTTTCGAGACGGCTGATGTACGCGTCGGTAACGGCGCTATGGCCGGGAATACAAAGTTCTCCACCGAGTTCGAACAAATCGTGCTGAACGTCCGTTAGTGTGTTGCGGACGCCGTCCGGCACTGATGAGGACGCGAGCACCATGCCGATCGCACTGTTGGCCTCGTCAACCGTACCGTAGGCGTCCACGCGCAGACTGTCTTTGGCAACGCGCGAACCATCGCCAAGACCAGTTGTGCCGTCATCGCCGGTGCGGGTGTAAATCTTGCTTAGTCGCTTCCCCATGCTCTGATGCCGCCTAGTCCCAACGGTATTTTAGCTCGATAAATCCGCTGCGTTCCTGCATGCGAAAATTCGCCGCCGTCTGGTACTCGGTATCAAGCAGGTTCTCGACGCGTGCGTGCAGCATCCAGGAATCACTCAGCCTGATCTGGCCTGCCAGGTCGGCCAGTACATAGCCATGCAGCTTGACGCCACCGAAGTCTTCGCGGTCGCCACTCGCGATCAGCGAGATGGCGATTCGATGCTCACCGACATCCCGCGTCACGGAGAGCGTTGCAGTATCCTCCGCGCGCCGCAGAAGCCGCGCGCCGCTGCTTGCGTTGTCGGCGCTTTGCTTTGTGACCGCGGTACGAAAGACGAATCCGTCACCGCGGTATTCATAACCGAGTTGCACGCCGCGAATCTCGGCTCGCGCGATGTTGTCGAGCACGAATGTCTGCAAATCAAATTCGATCAAATCCTCGATATCCTTGCTGTACAACTCGAGGTTGACGCTGTGCCCCGTCTCCGCCGTATACCGCAGCGCGAGCTGCGCCTCGTCGGCAAGTTCCGGGTTCAGTGCCGGATTGCCGCCGAAGCCATATCGGTCCGTTGCATCCGGTGCGCGAAATGCGTGACCAAGGCCTGCATTAAAGGTCCAGACATCATTGATGTCAAACGCATACTCTGCGTTCCAGGTCGTATGTTTGCCAAAGGTCTCATGATCAGTAAGGCGCAACGCGACAAATGTTCTGTGTCGATCGTGTGACCACTGATCCTGAAAGAACGCTGCACGGACGCTGGTGTCTGCATCAAATCCCGAGCCGAACGACAGCGCCGAGGCACTCTCATCGATTGCAAACAGGCCACCCGTCAGTGTGTGATTGGCGATCGCGTGACTGTACTGCCAGTCGAAGCCGACACGATCAGATTTGACGAAGTCTTCGACCTGGTTTTGCGAGATGTCATCCTGCATGAAAGACACGATCAATTTGCTGGTTCCATGCGCCGCAATTCTGCTGTTGAGTTCCACGGCTGTCGTTGAATTCTCGAAGTCCTGGTCAACCGGGCTCAGGAAAAAATCGAGATATTCGACGTTGCCCCCGGTTTGCCAGTGCCGAACGCTTATTTCACTGTTGCCGATATGCCTCGAGGCATACAGGTTGGCGGAGACATTGTCGTAGCCGCGCTCGATGTTCGAGTCGACTCGCGGTGCGTAGCCAGCGGTGTCCTGCCAGTTCAGCGTGACGCCAAAATCCGCTTTGTCCGAGCGGTTGCCGGCGGACACATAAGCTGAATGCGTTTCGAAACTGCCCGTGCCCAGGCCCGTTTCCACATAGGCGTTTTCGGCGCGTCGCGTGATGATATTAATGACGCCGCCAATCGCGTCGGTGCCGAACAGCGCTGATCGTGCGCCCTTAACAATCTCTACGCGCTCAATGATCTCCGGTGCGATGTGCTGGATCGCCGCGCCCCCGAGCGTTCCGGGATTCATGCGCACACCATCGATGAGGACGAGCGTGTGGTTGCTTTCCGTACCACGCAAAAAGACCGAGGTTGCCTGGCCCGGACCACCGTTGCGGCCGATATCGATGCCGGCGTGAACTCGCAGCAGCTCGGCAAGGTCTGTTGCGAGTGAGAGCTCAATCTCTTCACGCGTAATGACCGTAACAGGCACGATTGCATCGCTCAGTGGAATGTCTGTGCGGGTTGCGGTGACGACAATGGTCTCATGCGGCGCGCGGTCAGCCGCCAATACAGCACTGCTGACCGCCATCGACAGGATTGCCGCCACAGCCCGTGTTAGAAGAAATCTCATCCTGCGTCCCCAGTACGTGCCGCCCGCACGCGATATCCCTCGTGAATTTATGGCGCGGAGAGTCCGGCAGGACGGCCTGTGGCTCGCCCGAACTTGCGCCCGCCGCGCCATTCGTGGTGTCACTGGGCCGGTCTCCGGGCTGACGAGCGGATTGTCTCCTCGCCGTAGCGCCTTCCCGCGAAACTTCTTATTTGCTTCGCAGTGGCTCCGATTCGATTGTTTCGAACCAGGGGCTACGGTTTAACTCGATCACCGTTGCGGGGGCAGCGCCGGATCAGGTTCGAATAATCGACCGCACCGGCTTCCCGTTCACCCGATCATGCCTAATCGGGTTCACCTAGTGAGCAACGTACGATAGGCAGGCTGTGCCGCACTGTCAAGCAAGCTGCCGCCGGCTTGTTTCTTTGGCACCGAGCAGCCATAGTGGCGCCGTTCCTGGCCAACGAATTGCAAGGGTTGCAGTGTCAAGGTATGACGAAGCAGGCTCCTCGGAGTACTTACAGGTAGCGTTGCAGGCGGCGCGCGCTGCTGCGGATATCAGTCGGCGCTATTACACGGGCAACTTCACCGTGACCACCAAAGATGACCTTACTCCGGTCACTCAGGCGGACATCGAATGTGAACACAGGATTCGCGATATCATTCTGCAGCGATTTCCCGAACATGGTTTCTATGGTGAGGAAACGGGACGCACGCGCGATGACGCCGAGTACCTTTGGCTGGTAGACCCGATCGATGGCACCAAGGGGTTCGTGCGCCAATACCCGTTTTTTTCCACCCAGATTGCATTGATGCACGAAGGTCAGATCATCCTGGGCGTGTCGAGCGGTACGATGATGGACGAACTGGTATGGGCGGAAAACGGTCGCGGCGCCTGGCTGAACGGAGTGCAGTTGAGCGTCAGCGGTATCGGCGATCCGGATCGGGCAGCGGTATCAACGGGCAATCTCAAGTCACTGGCGACGAGCGACGGCTGGAACAGGCTTGGTGAGATCGTTGCACGCGCAGACCGAATTCGTGGCTACGGTGATTTTTATCATTACCACCTGCTCGCGGCGGGCAAGATCGAAGCGGTGATCGAATCGGACGTCAATATTCTGGATATTGCGGCTTTGTCCATAATCGTTGTCGAAGCGGGAGGCGTATTCACCGATTTGAACGGCAAGCCGATCGGTCTTGAGACACGCTCGGTGCTCGCGGCCAACCCGGCATTGCATGTCGAATACCTTGAGTCGCTAAAGGGCTTCGTGGTCTGAGGTAGCGACAAACAGTTTGTGTGAGCGCCAGTTTATGGCCTCCATCGGTGTCGCGAACAACTCACTGAGATTGGATTCGGTAAGAACGTCTTCGCTGCGGCCGAGTTCCCAACGTCCGTCTCCGAACAGCAGCAGACATCGGTCCGCGAAGCGAACGGCCGAATTGACATCGTGCAAGCTCGCAATGACTCCGGCACCGCTGTCCGCGGCGCGACGGAATATGCGCAAGGTATCGAGCTGGTGTTGTGGGTCGAGGTGATTGGTCGGCTCATCGAGCAGGTAGACCTCTGGCGCCTGAGTCAGGACCTGGGCGATTGAGAGCCGTCGTCGCTCGCCACCGGACAGCGTCAGTACGTCGCGTGACGATAGACCACTGAGGCCCATAGCCTGCAACGCGTCTTTCGCAATTGCGTGATCTTCGGCAGATTCCCAGCGGAATCGGCCAATGTGTGGATGTCGGCCTATCAAAGCCGTGTCGATTACAGTAGCCGGGAAAATATCGTCGATGACCTGTGGAAGCAACGCCAGGTGGCGCGCCGTTTGCTGGCGATTCGACTCGAATATATCATCGCCGCGAAGCAGTACGCGGCCAGTGTCGGGCGAGCGCAAACCCGCAAGCGTCATCAAGGTCAATGATTTGCCCGTGCCGTTTTGTCCAAGAACAGCGATGAACTCGCATCTCTGCAGGGACAATTCCAGTTGATCGACTAACAATCGACCCGGCACGCTGACGCGGATTCTTTCGCAGGCGAGAAGTGCAGGGTCTGGGGCGGGCATGCCGTGAGCCTAGCTCAGGCTAGTCGATAAGACGAATTTCGCTCGCTGTTAACGGGCCGATAACCGCGTACTCGAGGCTCTTGGGCACAACGGCCTCGTTTTCGGCGAGGGCGATCCGCCCACCCATGATTTCGGCGAGCTGCTGCGGGTACAGTGGCTGGAGATCGGGTTCGGCAAGCCCGTCGGGCTCTATCGGCTGGCCGTTGGCTCTGTCGTATTTGTCGGTTGCCCCGAGCGTGTGCAGAAACTCATGCGCAATGATGACGTTATTGCTGCCTTGCTGGCGCCGACCGGCGTACGCGTTGACTATGCCGACCATACCTTTTTGCAGCCCAACCGAATTATCGAGCAAGAACGACTGGTCCGGGCCATGGTAGCGGACAAATATACGCACATCCGGGTCCACTGAATCCTGTTCGCCCGCGGTGCTGGACGCCCACCAGCGTAACTTCAACGACCACAGCATGACACCAATCGCGCCCGATTCGGGCTCAACGGCCGGTGGCTGTTCGTTGATCGGCCGACCGAGTTCCATGCGTAAAGGGCGATCCAGCGATCTGCCGTAGCGCAGCGTTTCTCTGGCGATAAACGACTCGATCGGTGCGAAATCATCAGGCTCCAGCCCGGCAATATAGGAGTCGCTGGCTGCACTGCCGTCCGCATTGATCGGGTAAACCTTCACCCACAGGCTGTTATCCCAATCCGTGCTGCGGGCCTGACTCAACCACGTATTGACGGCGACAATGAGCAGAATGAACAGCAGTACGGTGATGCGAAGGGCTCTGAACATTTCGATGGGTATGGCTGCCTCGGATCCTTGGCATTAGGCCACGTTTGACTGTTTTGCGGTGTGATGCCTGTCAGAGTTCAGGGGCGCGCCGCACGGCCGTAAGCTGCTCAAAAGCATACGCAATTTCGATCAATTGCTTGTCGCTGTTGGCGCGGCCCATGAAACTCAGGCCAATGGGAAGGTGGCTGACGAATCCGGCCGGGACCGTGACGCTCGGATAGCCGGACACAGCGGCGAGCGATGAGCTGCCAATACGAAACGTGTCGCCATTGATGTGGTCCGTCAGCCAGGCAGGACCATTCGTCGGGGCAATCAGGGCGTCGAGCTGATGCTCGGCCAGCGTATCGTCGATAGCGCTCCTGGCAACGCGTTTGCTCGTTGCCAGCGCCTGCAAATATGCATCGTCGGTGAGCGGTCCCTTGCTTTGGGAGTCGAGCATTATGTCCTGGTCAAAAACAGGCATGACGACTTCACTGTTTGCATCGTTGAACTCGATGATATCGGCAAGCGAGCGAAGTGGCGCCCCGGATGTAGCGAGGTACCGATTGAGATCGTCCTTGAACTCATAGAGAAGTACCGTGTACTCGGCCTCGTCCATGTCGCTGGTATCGATTTGGATAGATTCAACCACCTCGGCCCCTGCCGATTTCAGTGCCTCGATACTCGCCTCGAGAATGGCCTCGACCGAGGGATTACTGCCTGCGCCAAAGTACGAACGAATGACGCCGATACGCTTGCCGCTGAGACCATCGGCTGTCAAATTGGCGGTAAAGTCAGCTGGCACATCCTGCGGGTTTGCGGACGCCGGATCGTCGTCATCGACGCCCGTCATGGCACCGAGCAGAATCGCCGCATCGCGAACGGATCGCGCCATAGGGCCGGCGGTATCCTGACTGTGTGCAATCGGAATTATGCCGCTGCGACTGATCAGGCCGAGTGTGGGTTTGATGCCGACGATGCCATTGATGCCGGACGGACAGACGACGGAACCGTCTGTCTCAGTGCCCACCGCAACCACGGTCAGGTTTGCCGCTACCGAAACGGCAGAGCCGCTGGACGACCCGCACGGATTGCGCGACACATCATAGGGGTTGCGGGTCTGGCCCCCGATGCTGCTCCAGCCTGACGAAGAACGCGTCGATCGAAAGTTCGCCCACTCACTCAGATTTGCCTTGCCGAGAATGACGGCGCCGGCCTCGCGCAGACGAGTAACAACAAACGCATCAACAGCCGGACGGTGATTCGCCAGCGCGAGTGAACCGGCACTCGTGTGCATGCGATCGGCGGTGTCGATGTTGGCTTTGAGGATGACCGGGATGCCGTGCATTGGCCCTCGTGGCCCGCTTTGCCGCCGCTCCTCGTCAAGTGCTCTGGCCGACTGCAGGGCAGCAGGATTGATTTCCAGAATCGCATTAAGCGTTGGACCGAGGCGGTCGACTGTCTCGATGCGTTGCAGATACCAGCGAACGAGTTGCTCTGACGTCAGCTCCCCGCGATGCATCCGGTCCTGAAGATCCGCAATCGTTGCTTCAGCGAAATCCTGCGGCTCGCTGCTGCAGGCAGCCAATGCCAGCAGAACGGCGAACCGGAAAAAGCAGTAAGTTCGTCTTGCCAGGCAACTCCGCCGCATCACTCGGGCTTCTTGAAGCGCAGCATGAAGCGATCTGTCTTGCCACGGATTTCGGGGTCGAAGACACTCTTGCTGTGATCGTCATCCATGTTTCGCAACAGGTCGTTCTTGCCAGCCAGAACAAAGCCGGCTGCTTCCATGTCAGCAATAACGATGCCGGGATCGATACGATGCAAGCTCCCGCCGGTCTCTCGCGGCGACCCCGTTTCCGCGTAATGATCGACGATGCCAAACGTGCCGCCTGGTCTCAGCGCCTTGTAGAGTTCAGCGAGAATTTTCTCGACATCGATTTTTTCCCAGCCGTATTCCCCGGAAACCCAATACAGGTCGTGGTAGTTGAGCGTCATGATGACGGCGTCATATTGATCCGCGGCCAGTTCGAGTTCATTGTTCTCCGCGGTCAGCACCTCGACATTTGCCAATCGATTATCGGCGAGCCGGGCGTTGTACTCATCTCCCGAAAATGACTGCATGACCTTGTTTGTGTGCGACGTAACATGACCGCCGTCGCCGACGACGCGGGACAGCATCTCGGTGTAGTAACCTCCGCCCGAAAACATGTCGAGAACGGCCGCTCCCGGCCGGATGTCAAAAAATTGAAGAACTTCCGCAGGTCTGCGGCCGGCATCTCGTGCGCGATCGGCGTCAGGGCGCGACGGGTTTGCCATAGCCGCGGCATAGGTCGAAGCCTGAGGCGGAGCCGGCGCCATGGCTTCGGCTGCAGGCTCACTTTCTGGTTGCCCACAGGCGCTTGCGAGGAAGACAAAAGAGACACAGGCGAGTCTTGTTTTCATCGTTACTCCGATACTTGGCGTGTTTGGGATGATACCCGTATCCGACCTGTCAAATTCCGCTAAGTGCCGCCAAATAAAAAACCCCGCGGCGTGAGCGGCGGGGCTAATTTCTCTCTTTTTATTATCAAAAGAGGTAACTGCGAATTCGGCGTCCGGATACAGAGATATTATTATTGTTGGATCTGGATCGTATTATTTTTGTAGTTATTGTTCTTCTGGCGTCTAAATCCTGTTTGTAGCCGTTGGTGATACCGATTGCAGTTACACTTCGCTTGGGCAGCGTATTAAAAGCAAGAGCTGTGCCAACATTGCGGGGACGCCACGGAATTCAGCTATTTAGCGGTCGGTACAGGTTGGCGACACGCGTGCGCAGCCCATTTTTGTAAAAAATGCCGACATTTATGCTGCGCTGCACATCATCTGCCGTGGAAACAAGCCCACACAAGTTCAAGATAAACCAAGAAAAGTTCCACGACAGGCCGGAACCGTTACCGGATATGGTCGAATTCCGATGTCATATTATGTCGAATTGACGTCGATAGCGGAATTCAAGCGGAGTGGCTCGCGCTTTTGTCAAATTATTCGACGTAATCTTGCCGTTGGGCGCGTTCGATCAGGCCGATAGCGCTGAAAAAGCGGCCATTGCGGACGACGCCGACGATATTCAGTGTGTCCCGAATATCAGCCAGCGGGTCACCCGCAACGAGCACTATATCCGCCGTCGCGCCCGTTGCAATACGCCCGGCCTGCAGGCCGAGTCCAAGTGCTTTTGCCGCGTTGATTCCGGCCGATTGCAGCACGTGTTCCTGGTTCAGGCCCGCTTCTGCCAGCGCGCGAAACTCGGCGTGCAACGCAATGCCCGGTGGCAGACCGTTCGGCGCGCTGGCGAGCACGATCGATGACGATTGTGCCGCGAGCCGCGGGGCTTCGGTGAAGCGGCGAATTGCTGTCGGATAGCCCCTGAGGAGACTCGCCTGACGCGACCTCAACAGCGACGGCAAGCCTTCTGTTGCGGCATCAGCCAGACCCGACAGAATTGTCGCGGGAGCAGAGCTGGCCCCGAGCCTGGCGTCCTCGTAGCGAATGCCGCGTGGCGATGCCGGCAGCGATTCGGCCCCCAGCACAACCGTCGCCACCGACTCGAGATCAAGCTGCCATGATTTGCCCAGAACTCGCGGTCCGGGCATTTCCTTGCCGGACCAACGCTGATTCAGCTGTTCGGCGTTGTCGCTATCCACGACGATTGTCGTCACTCCCAGCGTCAGCAGCAGGGGGCCCAGCGACTCGTGCACGTCCGCTGGCAGCGACGCGTGGCCATCGATGAATCCGGGCAAGGCTGTCAGGTCACCCATGTCGATCACGATCGCCCCGGGTCGCTCACGCCGCTCTTCGACGGCGGAAATGCGACTGCCGTCTATAACGATGTCGAGATTCTCGCGGTAGCCGCCACCAACGCCATCGAAAAGACGTGCGGTGCGGATGACGAGACGGCCGGTCGGTTCGGCCGCAACGGTCAGTTCGCGTTGTCGCACGGCGGCCGATTCCCGCTCCGCTACATGCTGCATGGTCGCTCGAAACGGAACATTGGCCGACGACCAGGAATTGAAGTGGCGAGTGCGGATCGTGCCGTTGGCGGCATACAACAGCTGCTGTCGGTCCTGCCACGTGACCGGTGCAACAAAGAAGTCTTCCCCTGTGATAAACGGTCGTATCAGTGGCGGCTCCGACAATATGGCCATATCGATCGACACACCCTCGTCGTGATGCCGCAAAAACGTGATCAGACTGCCGTCCGGCCGCCACGACGGTGCTGACAGGCGCGTCGATGATGTCTCCAGCAGCTGGTCAGGCTGGCCACGGCGTCGCAGCATCAATGACCAGCGGCCGGCGTGGCGATTGATGTAGACAAGGTCTTGCCCGTCCGATGACCAGGCCGGTTCGGTCTCGTCACCGGGAAGGTCGCTGATGCGCCAGGTCAGTCTCGTCGGAATATCCAATTCCCACAGGTCGAAACCACTTTGCCGGCGATCGGAGGCGTACACAATTCGCTGACCGTCGGGGTGAAATGACGGATGGTGATCGAGATAGTGTCCGTCACTGATATTCGTTGCGAGACCTTCGTCGAATCGGTATAGCCACAACTGCTGCTGGTTACCAGTCCGCGCCTGAAAAACGATTGCTTCGGAGTCCGGTGACCAGCGAGGCCTGCGCGCCTGCAATGGTCCGTCGACGATCGCGAGCGCCTCGCCTCCGGAAGACGGCAACAGCCAGATCTTTCCGAGCAGGTCGAATGCCAGCTGACCGTCTTTTGCAACGTCGACGGAAAAGTTGGTGCCCTGGGTCAGGGTGATCTGCGCGCTGCCGACGGCAGGGACGAGCAACGATAATGCGACGAGCAGGACTCTCGGCATTCAGCGACCCACACCTACAGTTCGCAGCTCACCGTTTTCAGCCTCGATCGATATCTGCATGGGCTGGCAGCAAACCTGACAATCCTCGACATAGGATTGCGGGCCTGCAGAGGGGTCGACGACGATCGTTATCGACTCGCCACAGAATGGGCAGTCAATACGGCGCTCGGGTAGCCATGTGCTCATCGGTACGGATTTTGCTCAGGGTTGCAGGCGAGTACCGGACCACTCGCCAACCGTGAACGAGTCGCCGTCGCCACGGACCAGGGAACGCTCCCAGCGGGCACGGTCATGAATGCGGTCGGCGCCCTCGATCCAGAGTTCGATGCGGCGTGGCCAGACACGAATACCACCCCAATGAGGCGGGCGCGGCATGACAGGACGATCCGCGACTGCTATCGACTTCCAGTTCTTCGCTGCGCCGACGCCGAGTTGCATCGCACGTTTCCCGACCTGAGCGATGAGTGCAGCCCGTGACTCGATCGGGGCGCTTTGATCCGACCCCCATGCGCCGAGCTGACTGGCCCAGTCACGACTCGCGAAATAGGCGTCGCTTTCTGCAGCAGGAGACCGAACAGTCTCACCCTCCATGCGCACCTGGCGGCCGAACGCATCCCAGTGAAAGACCAGCCCGATCCGGTTGTTGTTGTTCAGGTGGCTGACCTTGTCTGACTTGTAGTTCGTATAAAAAACGACGTAGCCCGGATCGATGACGAACCGCTTGCAAAGAACGGCGCGCCCCGCGGGCTGCCCGTTTTGGTCCACAGTTGCCGCAACCATCGTGTGCGGGTTGCGCTGCACCTGCTTCTCAAAAGCCTCGTCCAGCCAGGCTTTCGCCCAACGCATTGGATCAGATGGCAGCTCCTTCGGGAGCTTCGTCGCTAAACAAGGGTCGTCCACGCTAACCTCCGATTCGTCTGCAGCGGCATCAGGCACCGCAAATGGCGATGCCACCTTCGCGCCGCGGATCTGATGCGACCTGAAATCCGCTGTCGCTGTCAACAAGTGTCGCACCAATTCCGCCGAAGTACATATTCAGGTCGGATGAGACGGTGACGGGGAGGTCGACCTCGGGTAGTGCAAGCCCCGGCTCGGCCATCAGACGTTCTGCTTCCCCGCTGGTATCGACATGCACTCTGGGATGGGCGATCGCGTCCTCAAGAGACATTTCCATTTGCAGGATGTTGACGAAGAACTGATGCAGCGCGGTCGTGATTCGATCAGCCCCCGGCGATCCGGCGGCGAGAACCCTGCCTTTGCGGCGCGCGATACTCGGTGCCATGTTGGACGGCAGGCGCTCGCCCGGAGGGTCTGCCGCAAGGCCACGCCGGTTGAGTTCGAGTTCGCCGAGACAATTGTTGAGCCACAGACCGGTGCCGCCCGGCATTTCGCCGGAGCCGTACCCGGATGACGCGGTCACCGCGCAGCCAACGCCGTTCTCGTCGACAGCCGATGTATGCACGGTTGAGGCGGATGTCCATTGACTGAGCAGTTGCCCGCTGGCGGCCCGTGCCAGCAACTCCGCGGCTTCCGCGCCGACATCATCGGCAAGATCGAGACGACGCTTGCGATAGCCCAGGGCTGCACGCTGCACGTGGATGAGGCGCGCAAGCGCGTCGCTGGTCCATCGGTCATACGGCAGATCGGCACAAGCGAGCAACATCGCCGCGAGCATCGTTCCGCCAACCGCCGGGACTGGATTGCTGGCGATGGTCCATGCGCCGATGTCGACTGTAAGAGACGGTCGCTCGATAGCCGAGTATTCCTTCAGGTCCTGCATGGTCAGGGAGCCACCGCCGTCTCGGACATGGCCGCTTATTGACCGGGCGAGCTCGCCCTCGTAAAAGAGCCTCGCGCCTTCTTCTGCAATTCCGGACAACGTATCAGCGAGATGTGGCACGACGATCAGGCTACCCACGTCGCGCAGCGACCGATCGGCATGGTGCAACGCGAAGAATCCATCGTCGCTGCGAGCGAAGATCTGCTCACCGGCAAGTCCCAGATAGTAGTGACAGGCGGACGATAACGGGAAGCCGTTGCGGGTTGCGGCGATGACGGGATCAAACAGGTCCTGCCAGCGCGCATTACCGAACAGTTGCCACGCACGATCAATGGCGGCCAGTGTTCCGGGCACAGCGACCGATCCTGGGCCGGCGAGTGTCCTGATGCCTCCACCATAGTCCAGCGCCACGCCGGGTGCGGCGTGGCCACGTTCAGCGCGAGGCAGGCCGCGGCCGGGTATGGCGACATTGCCGTCAATGGTCACGGGATCTTCGCCCGGTTCCCAGACCGTAACGAACGCGCTGCCGCCGAGGGCGCAGACTCCGGGCTCCGTGTTAATCGTGAACAACGCGGCCGCGAGCGCGCAATCGACGGCATTGCCGCCGCGGCGTGCGACTTCGTTCGCCCCATCGGCGGCGAGTTGAGACGTTGTTGCGACGGCGACCTTGGTCATGGCTGCGGCCTGTCGCGCTGCAAGCGACTATCAGTAATGGATAACAGATCGAATACTCTTGCCTGCGTGCATCAGATCGAAGGCTCTGTTGATGTCATCGAGCGGCATCGTGTAAGTAATGAACTCATCGATCTTGATCTCACCATCCATGTACTGGTCGACCATGCCCGGCAATTGCGACCGACCCTTGCAGCCGCCAAATGCCGTGCCTCGCCAGACCCGACCCGTTACGAGCTGGAACGGTCGCGTGGAAATCTCCTGGCCCGCGCCGGCGACACCAACAATCGTCGATTCGCCCCAGCCCTTGTGACAACACTCGAGCGCCGCACGCATCAATTCGACATTGCCAATGCATTCGAACGAATAATCGACACCACCGTCTGTCAGATCGACGATGACGTCCTGAATTGGCGCGCTGTGGTCCTGCGGGTTGACTGTGTCCGTCGCGCCCAACTGAGTCGCGAGTTCGAATTTATCGGCATTGATATCGATGGCGATGATGCGGCCCGCTTTCGCCATCACGGCGCCCTGAATTGCACTAAGGCCCACACCGCCGAGGCCAAAGACCGCGACTGAAGCACCCGGCTCAACTTTGGCTGTATTCAGTACAGCGCCAATACCCGTCGTAATGCCACAGCCAAGCAGGCAGACTTTCTCGAGAGGCGCCTCCTCGCGGATCTTTGCCACCGATATTTCCGGGAGAACCGTGTACTCGCTGAAGGTCGATGTGCCCATGTAGTGATAAACAGTCTTGCCATTCGCCGAAAACCTCGACGTGCCGTCCGGCATCAGGCCCTGACCCTGCGTCACGCGAATCTTCTGGCAAAGATTGGTCTTGCCCGACGTACAAAAACTGCACTCCCCGCATTCCGGGGTATACAGCGGGATGACGTGATCGCCGATCTTGACGGAGCTGACGTCGGGGCCGATTTCTTCGACGATTGCGCCGCCCTCGTGCCCGAGCACTGCCGGGAAAATGCCCTCGGGGTCTTCTCCGGACAACGTAAAAGCATCGGTATGACAGACGCCGGTGGCAACATTGCGAAGCAATACTTCGCCGGCCTTCGGGCCTTCCAGGTCGAGCATCTCGATTTCCAGTGGCTTGCCTGCTTCCCAGGCGACTGCAGCACGCGTCTTCATGAGTTCTCCGGCTCCGTTGTGTTCGGTCGTTATGTCGGAGCACGATATTCGCATGATTGCCCGTCCGCGGACAACGTGATGCAGCTTGCCCCGCCTCGCAGGTCTGCTGTAAAACGGATCCCTTCATGTCTTGCGGACGCAACAGACCACAGCAATGAACCTTGACGACCTGCGAAACGACCTCTCCGCCATAGACCGGCAGCTTGTCGACCTGATCGCCGAACGCCAGCGCATCGTGGGCGAGATCGGTCGCAACAAACAGACCTCCGGCAAAGGTACGAGAGACTATGCCCGTGAAAAGGACGTGCTCGATATGGGACGTGCCCAGGCGCTGGAGCTGGGCCTCGACCCGGATCTCGCCGAGAATGTACTGCGCATGCTGATTCGCTCATCACTTGCCAGCCAGGAACGTGACCGTGTTATAGCCGAAGGCAGGGGCGATGGCCGCAGCGCGCTGGTCATCGGCGGCGCAGGCAAGATGGGTGGCTGGTTTGTCGATTTCTTCGCGTCGCAGGGTTTTGCCACGACCGTCGCGGACCCCGGAGTCGAGGATGCTGCCGGCCGGTTTGCGAATTGGACGGACGCCGGGGTCGATTACGATGTCATCGTCGTTGCCGCACCTCTTGCCGTTTCGGGAAGGATTCTCGCGCAGCTCGCTGTGCTCAAGCCGCAAGGACTTGTATTCGATATCGGCTCATTGAAAACGCCGCTCATCGATGGGCTGCAAGAGCTGCACAATGCCGGTTGTCGCGTCACGTCCCTGCACCCGATGTTCGGTCCGGATACACGTTTGCTGTCAGGGCATCACCTCATCTTCTGCAATGTGGGATCGGCGCAGGCGACGCAGGACGCCAAGGAGCTGTTCAGCTCGACGATGGTAGAGCAGATCGACATGGGACTGGATGATCATGATCGGCTTATTGCCTATGTGCTGGGGCTTTCACATGCACTGAACATAGCGTTCTTTACAGCATTGGCCGACAGCGGCGAGGCCGCGCCAAAACTCGCTCGAATGTCGTCCACGACCTTTGACGCACAATTGCTCGTGTCGGCTGCTGTTGCACAGGATAATCCGCACCTGTACTTCGAAATTCAAAACCTGAACAGGTTTGGTCTGAGGCCGCTGGATGCGCTTTGCGAAGCATCCAACCGGATTCGCGACGTCGTGGCCGGCGGTGACGAGGACGGATTTGTCGAGCTGATGGAGAAGGGCAGGCAATATATGGCGCTGCGCAGTTGATCGAAACCGGGCGCCATTCGAGCGACGTGGCGCGTTGTTTCTGGTAAAAGAATCAGCATCCGTCAGAGGGACGCCACGCGCATGCAAACCGCAGATGATCTCACCGCCAGGCTGGAGGCGGCAGAACGTCAGCTCGAGGAACTGACGGCAGCGGTTGCGCATAACGACGAAAAGATGCGCCGTACCCAGCAGCGAGAGCTGCGGCTGCTGCAGGCGGAAGATCTCGAAACGCTGCTGCACGAACTTCTCGATGGTCTGCGCGTGAGTTACGGTCTCGAACAAGTCAGTATCGTGTTCTGCGACCCCGACCATGATGTCCGGCATTTGCTGCTGGCCGCCGGTACACCGGCCGAGAGCTTCCACGGTTTGTTAATGGTCGAGTCGCTGACCGGGCTGGCGCCGCAATACGTGGCGCTTCGCAAGCCATGGCTCGGTTTGTTTGCGGCCTGCGATCACCAGCTGATGTTTCCGCAGTCGTCCGGTCTTGGCAGCGTGGCGATGATCCCGCTTACACGCAGAAAAGAACTGATAGGCAGCATCAATCTCGGCAGTGCGGATCCCGGGCGATTTACGCGCGAGCATGCCGCGGACTTTCTGGCGCACCTCGGCGTCATTGCATCGTATTGTGTCGATAATACCGTCAACCGTGCGCGCCTGTTGCGCAGTGGCTTCACCGACGTGCTGACAGGCTGGCACAATCGCCGCTACCTGCTGGTTCGTCTCAATGAAGAGCTGGCAAGAGCGCGTCGCGATGGCAGCCACCTCGTCTGTTTGATGCTCGATGTCGATCATTTCAAACGTGTCAACGATAGCTGGGGTCATGCGGCAGGCGACGCGGTCTTGCGGGAGCTCGCAAATCGCATCGATACTCAGGTGCGGGCCAGCGACGTGGCCGCACGTTACGGTGGCGAAGAATTCGTCGTTTTGCTGCCCGACACCGACAAAGCGTCCGGGATTCTGCTTGCGGAACGTATTCGTCGCGCGATCTCGGTAACAGAGTACCGATTGCCAAATGGCCAGTCGGTGGCCATTACAGCATCGATCGGTATCGCCGGTACCACGCCCGAACCCGACACAGAGGATCTCAAGACTGCCGGCGATTCGCTGATCGCCCGGGCTGATGTCGCGCTGTATCGCGCCAAATCGAATGGTCGGGATCAGATCGCCGTTGACGAGCACTGAGGATGGCCAGATTCAGCCTGCCTGGCGCCATCGCTGCAATGTCGCTGCTGCTCGTGGCGTGCGAGGAGCCTGCCGAAGACAAGCCGGACGGCGAGCGTAGGGAACCGGTGGTCGTGTACGCCGCCTTCGAAGACGACGCGCGGCTGCAGGGACTGTTTGCGCGGTTTACCGAAGAAACCGGCACGTTTGTTATTGTTCGCCGAGGCGCTCCGCAGGATATCGTGACCGATCTGATGGAAAACCGGGTCTCACCGCCCGCCGACATGCTGATGACGAATTCGGTCGTCGATATCTGGCGTGCGGCGGAGGAGGGCGCGTTGCGGCCGATAGCGTCGGAGATCGTGGCAAACAGGTCACCGGGATGGTCACGCGATGCCGATGGTCTGTGGGCCGGCATTGGTTTTCGCCGCGCTGTAATCGTGTATGACGAGGCGACCGTCAGCGTCGACGAATCGCTGGATTACGCGTCGCTGCAACAGCCACGCTTTGGCGGAAAGCTGTGTTTGTCGTCGTCGGGCAATGCGATCAACCGAACAGTTATCGCCATGCTGATCGATGCACTGGGCGTGCGGCCAGCCGAGCTTGTCGTACGTGGCTGGATGAAGAATCTGGCAATGCCGGTATTCGATTCCGAGCACCAGGTCGTGCAGGCCGTCGAGTCCGGAGCATGTGGCATCGGCATCGTGTCGAGTTCTGTTGCGGCCACATCGAATCTTTCCGTGCATTCGCCGTCATCCCCGTTTGTTGACGTGGATGGCATCGGTATAGGCCGGCACGCGCGCAATCCGGACGGTGCATCGGCACTGCTGAACTGGTTGTTCGATGAGCTGCCGGAGGCTCACTTCGAGGCCATTGATGAGGCTGACCAAAGGAACGTCAGTCTGGTAGCGTGGTATCAGGAAGATGCCATCAGGCTCGCTGAGCGCGCGCATTATCGCTGATCAATATGACTGTTTCGAAACTCAGACCACGGCGTTGTGAAGGACTGTAATCAGTGCGGTAAGTGCTGCATTCACTATGCCGACGGCGGTCTGTCGGCCTCCGCCAGCGAGATAGAAGAGTGGGAAACTTACCGGCCGGACATTGCCAGCTATGTCGGCGCTGGCGAGATCTGGATAAGTCCGGTCACCGGCAAGCCCATGCAGCGATGCCCCTGGCTGCGAAAACTACCCGGACAAAACAAGTACACCTGTCGAATCTATGACGACCGTCCGGAAGACTGCAGGCACTATCCCGTCGATATCGATCAAATGCTGCGGGACGACTGCGAAATGCTTGAACCACGGGATCTCAATAACCCGAGACAGGCGCAAAGGGATCTGGATGAGCTTATGGCTGATAGCAGGCCGCCGATGAGTAAGAAATAAGCGGCGAAAGGCTAGCGCGATCGACCGGGCAGTCGACTGGTTTCGTCCTGTTCGTCTGCAGCGAGTGGGGTCGGGCGCCTCTGACCGTTTCCCGCCGTTCATTTCACATGATTTTCAGCGATTTGAACGACGGTTATCGGTGTGAAAGCAGCCATTCGGGTAATATCGAGGAAAAGGCCTGCAATTGACCGAATGCCGACGGGGAAGTCCTATGCCAGACGCGCAGATCGAGAAGCACAGGGTTGCAGATATTTATCAGAAGATCGCCCCGTCCTATGACCTTTGGGCCCGGTTGACGGAAAGCAGAGCGAGGGATCGCTGCCTGGAATTGGCAGCCATCCAGAACGGTGAGGACGTGCTGGAGGTTGCGGTAGGAACGGGCCTTGCATTCGAGCGGATACTGGCAGCCAATCCATCGGGTCGAAACGAAGGTATCGACCTTACCGAGGCGATGCTGATCCGCGCTGAAAGAAAAGCAGCCAAATCGGGGTCGAGCAACTATCGCCTCAGGGTTGGCGACGCCTACGATCTGGATTTTTCCGACAATAGCTTCGACGTTCTGATCAACAACTACATGTTCGATTTATTGCCACAACGAGATTTCCTCGCCGTGCTCGGGGAGTTCAAGAGAGTACTCCGTCCCGGCGGGCGCTTGGCAATGGTCAACATGACAAACGCAGAGCGTTGGTACAACGGCATCTGGGAACGCATTTACCGATTGAATCCCGCGTTGCTCGGTGGTTGTCGAGGTGTGTCGCTTCTGCCGGAGTTGGATACGTGTGGTTTCCGGCAGATCAGGCGAGAGTATATGAGTCAGTTGACCTTTCCGTCAGAGATACTCGTTGGAATAGCCGCATCATCCGCGATGTAATGCCTGCACGACGCCACTTGGGTGGAGATTATCCCAGTTGACGCGATCCCCGGCTGCGGCTCATC
>JAOTVR010000180.1 GCA_029863305.1 Gammaproteobacteria bacterium
TGGCGAATGCTCGCTGGGCAATGAGCATTGCGGCCATCGTTTCGGGTATGGGATTCGCGGCCTGGATGATCGGCCGGCAATCCTACATTACGGACTCGAGCAACGTTGGCGAACGTGGGCGCGCCATGACCATGATGGCGGGCACAATGCGGCTCGGCGGCTTCATCGGCCCGGCGTTGGGGGCTGTCGTGGCAGAGGTATTCGGCTTCAAAGTCGCGTTCATCGCTCTGGCCACGGTCACGGCTGGCGCAACAGTGCTCGTGATGAGTTTCACTCGCGATATACGCCCGGAAAGACAGGCGGGATTTGCACACTTGTCCCGCGTCCGGGAAATCGTCACATCGCATGCCCGGGTTTTGACTACGGGTGGGTTTGCCTCGATCGGGCTGCAGCTGATGCGCTCTGGCAGGGTCTTGCTGATACCGCTGGTCGGCTATTTCCTTGAGCTGAATATTGCGGCAATTGGCCTGATCATCTCCCTGTCCGCCATGATCGACGCTGCGCTGTTTTATCCGGTGGGAGTCGTCATGGACCGCTATGGGCGCAAGTGGACGGGCGTGCCAAGCCTAATCCTGTTCGGTCTGTCACTAGCGCTGCTGCCGCTGAGTCAGGGCTATTACTCGTTACTGGCCGTGGCGTTACTGTCGGGTGTGGCGAACGGTTTGAGTACGGGTCTGTTGCTGACGCTCGGGTCGGATCTGGCGCCGCCAGCTGTTCGCGGCGAGTTTCTCGGAATCTGGCGGCTCGTCGGTGATCTGGGTCATTCGGCAGGTCCATTTATGATTGGTGCCCTGATCGAATTGGCAACGCTCGGCGTCGCCGCGACGACGGTAGCGGGCATTGGCTTGCTCGGTGCTGCGGTTCTGTACGGTCTGGTTGACGAGACCTTACGGCGCGACAAGCCGTCCTAGATCGCACATTGCTGCCTAAGCGGCGTGCCCACTCATCCTCCGGCACGTTCGTCGATGATCCGGCGCAGCTCCTTTTGCCGAGCACGGTCAATCGGGTATCTCCACATCAGCAGCATGACCAGCACATACGCTGCAATGGGGGTGAACACGATCAGGTAACGCACATTATCAATCGTCGCCTGCGTATTTTCCGCGCCGGCATCGGGATCGAATCCGAACCAGGACAGCCCGACGTAGATTGCGCTGGCCATCAAACCCGCAGCTAACTTGCTGCTGAGTTGCAGCAAAGCATAGTAAAGACCCATGCGCTCAGCGCCACTTTCGGCCTGATCATGATCGCAGACATCAGCCATCATCGTGCGCGGCAGCAGCTCATGTGCCGAAGTAATTGCACCGACGAACAAGAAGGCCAGCGCGGTCAGCCACAGTCGTCCCGGCGGCAGGAAAAACAGCAACGCGGGTACGAGCATGCCGTACAGTACCGCCAACTGCATGGTGACGTGCTTGCTGAAGTGCTGGGCCAGTTTCACCCACACCGGGATAAACACCATGCCACCGATCATCAGGAAGAACAGAGTAAAGCCTGTGCGCTCGCCGAGTAGCAGTGTGTAGGTGACAAAGAAAACAAACAGCGACTGCACCACTGCATAGGCGGCTGTGATGGCTGCGTTAGCTGCGAGCAGGCGCAACAGCGCCCAATTGCCGGCGACGATAGCCAGCGCCCGGCGAAAGCCGATGTGCGCTGGCGGAGGCACCTTGGGTTCAGGCAGGCTTCGCAGGCAGACCAGCACCGCAAGCGGCAACAGTATCACCAGCATCCAGCCCACTGCGGCGACCTTTTCCGCATGGGTCGTTGTTCCGAGTTGCTCCATCACGGCCGGGGTCAGCGCGACCGACATCATGCCGATCATCGCAGCCACCTGCAGCCAACCGGTGATGTCCGTTCGCTGATCATAGTCCGTGGAAAGTTCCAGCGCCCAGGCGGTGTGGCTGACGGTCGTTAGCGTCCAGCCAACGTAAACGACGACCAGCCAACCGAAGAGATAGCTGGAACCGACCTTGCCGCTGGGAATGAACAACATGTAAATCGCAAGGACCATGATCAGGGTACCGAGTACCAGCCAGGGTCGCCGCCGACCCCAGGGAGTGCCGTACTTGTCTGACACGATGCCGAATATCGGGTCTGTCACAACATCGAACATTTTCGTCGCAAAGAAAATACCCGCGATCGCTTTCGTATCCAGTCCCATGGTTATCGCGTACAACGGCATCAGGAGGATGTACTTTGACTGCAGGAATCCTGCCAGTGGCATGGCGGGAAAGGCGAAGCCGACCATGGAGAGTTTGCTGGTTTTGAATAGAGTCATTTGAATTCCTGGTCCACAGAAGGTCGGAGACTGCTGCCTTAATCGTCTGTCAGTGTGTAAGCGACAATTGCGTCGCCTTCCTCTGTGAAGGTGCGACGGTTGCCACCGGCGGCGATGACCACGTATTGCCTGCCATCCGCCATATACGTCATGGGCACAGCCATTCCTGCGAACGGCAATTTGTCCTGCCACAGTTCATCACCGGTCCTCACATCGAGCGCCCGAAATTTCCTGTCCATCGACGCCGCCATGAAAACAAGGCCACCCGCAGTCACAATCGGGCCACCGATGATTGCCGAGCCCCACGATTCGGGAAACGTCATGCCGTAACGTTTGGCTCGTCCAAACGGTCTGTGCCATACCACTTTACCTGAATCCATATCGAGAGCCGTCAATGTACCCCAGGGCGGCGGTGTACACGGTACACCGCTGGGAGCCTCGAAGACCCTGGTCATCGTCGAATACCGCGTGCCCGGCATCGGATCACCGGCGCCGCTGCGGTAAGCGCTGCCAGGTACCTCGGTGCTGCTCTCGGTCGGCATCGGCGTGATGGCGCCGTTCTCGTTGGGAATGAGCCAGTGCTGCGTGCCGATGTTCATTGCCTTGATGACCAGCAGATTGGAATTCGGATCGAATGCGGCGCCGCCCCAGTTGCCGCCACCACCGAAACCGGGGTAATGCAGCGTGCCCTGTTCGCTGGGCGGCGTGAACATGCCGTCGTAACGCAACTCATCGAATCGTTTGCGGCACCACGAACTGCCCAGGAATGTCAGACCGAACATGTCGTCCCGAGTCAGCGCGGTGGGGGTAAAAGGCTCCGGAAGCAGTGGGAACGGTTGCGTCGGCGAGGCCATCTCGCCGGGAATGTCCGACTTGGGAACCGGGCGTTCCTCGATCGGAAACACGGGGGTGCCATCATCGCGGTCAAAAACGAAAACAAATCCGGCCTTTGTCTGTTGAATGGCCACCTCTCGCTGTTGTCCGTCCTTGCGAATCGTGACCAGCAGCGGGTGCCCCGGAAGATCGTAGTCGTAGATATCGTGGTGCACGATCTGATAATGCCACGCCGGTTCTCCGGTCTCGGCCGACAGGGCGACTGTAGCCGTTGCATACGGGATCTCGAACGTCCGTGTGCCGCCGAAAAAGTCGGATGACGGACTTGTCGTCGGCAGGAATACGAGGCCGCGTTCCAGATCCGCACTCAACGTGGACCAAACGTTGGCGGCGCCCGTATCGTGAATGTGTTCGGGAGGAATCGGGTTGAATTCCCAACGCAGTACGCCGCTCCGTGCATCGAATGCGCGAACAAACCCATCGCTCGCATCGACCGGACTGTCTTCGACGCCAACCGCGGCGATCACGACATCACCGACGACGATCGGGCCCGAGGTCGTATGCCGCGGCCCGATGCCGTTGCCCGCGTAATCCCAGTGACTCGCGTAACCGGGGTGTCCCTGCGCCGCACCAAAGTCTGTACATGACTTGCCGGTGTCGGCATCAATCGCGAACAGATAACCGTTGATGTCGCCCTTGTATATGCGTCGCTCACAGGGAACGCCAGCCCTGGGCTCAGCGGCCTCCCAGTAGGCGACACTGCGGCACCTGACCACTTGTCGAGGTTCGTCAATAAGTCCTTCGCCGCCGTCACTATCGTGCGGATCGAATCGCCAACGTTCCGCACCCGTTGCAGGATCCAGAGCAATAACGCGGTTCATGGGCGTGCAATAGAACAGCGTGTTGTTAGCGTGGATCGGAGTTACCTCGAGCCAGGCCATATCACCCGAGCGATGAACCCATGCGACTTCGAGGCGCTCGACGTTGGAGACATTTATTTGCCGGAGCGCCGAGTACTG
>JAOTVR010000014.1 GCA_029863305.1 Gammaproteobacteria bacterium
CCTGTGTGCCGAAGCGCTGCACGTTCGCGCCCAGCACCAGCGACTGGCCGCTGCCGACGAAGACGTTCATCGCGCCATCGTCCTGCATTATTGTCGATACTGACACGAGACCGGAGAGCTCGAGTACCAGAGCGTCACGCCGATCGAGGAGGTCGTTCGGCAGCGCCCCGACGCCGGCAATCGCGATCTGGTCATTGGTCTCGGCAATATCGGCAGCAATCCTGTTGATCTCGTCAACCGCCAGCGTCAGCCGATCATTGACCTCGGATTCCAGCGTATCGAGGCGCTGATCCAGCGAGCGGAAGCGGTTCGCAAGACCGTCCGCTTCGCCCAGCAATGCCTGGCGCGTCGGGATTTCGGCAGGGTTATTGGAGACGTCCTGCATCGTGTTGAAGAAATTCTGCAGGCCCGTATTCAGCCCGGTATCAGCGTCTGCCAATAGTGAGTCGACACGGCCGGCCAGATTATTCAGTGCACTGAATCGCGCTTGCCCGGTCGCCGACGTGCGCAGTTGCTCGACGAGCAGGTTATCGTAGATGCGTTTGATCGTGGATATCTGCGTACCGCCACCAACGTAATTCCGGCCACTGCCGCCGCCAACGCGCGTAGTAAACTCCGCAACCTGACGGCTATAGCCGGGGGTGTTGGCATTCGAGATATTGTGCCCGGTGATTTCCAGAGCACGTTGAAATGCCAGCATTCCGGTCAGACTGGTATTTAGAAGATCCGGCATATCAATTCCCCACTAGACGCTGGCGGTTATCAGATCGCATCGGACAGCTGTCGCATGGGTATCGGCGATGCGGCAGAATTCTTTAGGCCGGAAATGGCTTTCTTCATGATGTCGCTGTCGGCAACTGCCTTGAGCTTTTGCGCGTACGCAGGATCAGTGGCATAGCCGCTGGACTGAAGGGCACGAGCGAATCCCTCAATGTCGTCTCCATGATCACTGACCGTCGAGTAGCGGGGATTCTGCGTGAGCATTGCGGAATAGTCGTCGAACGTCGCTGCCACATCGTTGTAAGCACGAAACTCGGCAAGTTGCGGTCGCGGTAATCCATCTTCGAACTCGAGCGTCGGTTTCGTGACGCGCTCGCCTGCCCAGCCGCCACTGGCCTTGATACCGAACAGATTCAAGCTGCTGCTGCCGTCTTCAGCGTGTGGTACGTGCTCGCCCCAGCCTGTTTCGAGCGCAGCTTGCGCGACGATTGCCTCAGGTGACACATTGAGACGTTCGGCGGCGCGTTCTGCATGCGGCCAGATATCCCGGGCAAATGATTCGGCATCACTCCACAGCGGCCTGGGCGCTGCCGAGGCAAGCGGCGATGCTGGCAACGGGTAAGCACCTGACGGGCGTTCCGGCACATCGTGGGATTCGCCGCCGAGCTGGCGAACCAGCATCTCGGCGAGGCCTATTCCCTTGCCACTCGACATCTCCAGAGAAAGCTGCTGATCCAGCATGCCCTGATACATTTCGTGTTGATTGCTATCCCCCATCAGTGGATCACCCAGCGACGCTTCGCGCATGTTCTTGAGCATTGTCTCAATGAACAATGCCTCGAATTGTCCTGCAACCTCGCGGAGTACCGCCGGATCGTTCTGCCCGGCCGCTACGCGCAGATCCGTAAACTGGGTGAAATCTGTTATTGCGCCAGTCATCGTGGATCTCTAGATGACAACCAGTTCTGCGCGGAGTGCACCGGCCTGTTTGAGCGCTTCGAGAATAGCAACAAGGTCTCCAGGCGCCGCACCAACCCGGTTGACGGCCTGTACGATCTCGTCGAGGCTGGTCCCCGACTCGAACAGGAACATGCTGCCACCCTCCTGGGTGACTTCGACTTCGGATTCTGGCAACACGACGGTTTCGCCAGCATCACTGAATGGCGCAACGGGTTGGCTGGCAAACGGTTTTTCGCTGATCGTGACAACGAGAGAACCGTGCGACACCGCCGCCGGAGTAACGCGCACGTTATCGCCGATGACGACCGTGCCGGTACGCGAATTTACGATGACCTTGGCCGAAACTTCGCCGGGTTCGACTTCGAGATTCTCGAGTGCGGAAACGAATGCGGTCCGTTGACTGATCGCTGCAGGCGCCCGCACGGCAACCGATACAGCGTCGATGGATTGTGCGGTTCCCTCGCCCATCGTCGCGTTGATTTGCTCCGCCAGGCGATTGGATGTCGTAAAGTCGGGTGTGTGTAAATTGAGTACGACAGCTTCATTGGTCAGGAAGTCACTCGGTACGGTACGCTCCACCGTTGCGCCATTTGGAATCCGTCCGGCGCTCGGAATATTGACGGTCACTCTGGAACCGTCCGCGCCCGAAGCGCCGAATCCGCCAACGATCAGATTACCCTGTGCAATCGCATAGACATTACCGTCAGCGCCGCGCAGTGGCGCCATGATCAGACTGCCGCCACGCAGACTCTTCGCATTACCAATCGACGCGACTGTCACATCAATGGTCTGTCCCGGCTTTGCAAAGGGCGGCAACTCCGCCTGTACCGTAACTGCAGCGACATTCTTGAGTTGCAAGCTGACACCCGGCGGAATCGTGACGCCGAATTGTGTCAGCATGTTGACAATGCTTTGCACCGTAAAGGGTGTTTGTGTCGTCTGGTCACCCGTGCCATTCAGGCCGACGACGAGTCCGTAGCCTGCCAACTGGTTATTGCGTACACCGGCAACGTTGGCGAGGTCTTTGACGCGCTCGGCCAGGGCCGACTGCGCGCCAATCAATAAAAATACGACGAGCAAGCCGATCGTCCGAATCCAGTCGCCACGCTTTGTAGTTGCACGCATATCAGGTCCTTGTTGTTAGTACGGCGAAAACACCGAATTGAAAAAGCGAGCCACGAACCCCATCCTGTTTGCCGCCGCGAGCACGCCCTTGCTGCTGTACGTAATTTGTGCATTGGCGATGCGTGTCGAGAGCAGCGAGTTGTCCGTCTCGATATCGTTGGGGCGGATAATTCCGGATAGCTGAATGAACTCCCGACCCTGGTTCAATGTGACCCATTTTTCGCCGCGAATAACCAGGTTGCCATTGGCCAGCCGCTCCACAACGGTCACGGTAATATCGCCGACCAGACTGTTGCTCTGGCTGCTCGCGCCCGAACCGTCGAAGGTGTTTTCACCGGCCAGGCTGCCACCGAAGACGGGATCACCCTTGTGCGTGATCGGTCGTCCCAGAACGACCGGGTTAGCGATCGTTGCTTCGGTGGATTTGGACACAGAGGTCTGTGAATTCTTGCTCGCGTTGGTCTTTTCCGCGAGACGGACGGTCAGAATATCGCCTACGCGGCTCGCCTTGAGGTCTTCGAACAGACGCACATCGGTATTTGCACGATAAATGGCGCCGTCGGTAGGGGGCGCGTGGTTGACCATTGCGGGCGGGGGCGGCTCGTATGACTCCTTTTCCATCGGCAGCACTGAGCAGCCGCTCAGTGCCAAAGCCGACAGGACTGCCAGGATGATCGTCGTGTGTTCAAACGTTCGGTTCATTGTGATTCCTGTTACAGGTTATTGTTGATGTACTGCATCATCTGGTCATTCGTGGAGATGGCTTTCGAGTTCATCTCGTAGGCGCGCTGGGTTTCGATCATGTTGACGAGTTCGGCGACCACGTTGACATTCGAACCTTCGAGCGCACCCTGCACGAGACCACCAAGACCATTAAGGCCAGGCGTACCCGATTGCGGCGGACCGCTTGCAGCGGTTTCGATGTAGAGGTTCTCGCCGACCGGTTGCAGACCCACCGGGTTGATGAAGTCAGCGGTCTCGAGCGTGCCGACCTGAGACGGCGATGTTTGGCCGGACAGCGTTATCGATACGATCCCGTCTATGCCGATAGTGATAGATTGCGCGCCATCCGGAATCGAGATGCCAGGCTGCACGATGTAACCGCCCGAGGTGACGAGCTCGCCCTGGTCATTCCTCTGAAAAGAACCGTCGCGCGTGTATGCCAGATTGCCGTCCGGCTTGAGAATCTGAAAAAAGCCGCGGCCGTTGATCGCAACGTCGAGTGCTTGCTCGGTATTCTGCACGGTGCCTTGTGTGTGCAGTTTTTCAGTCGCAACAACACGCACGCCGGTACCCAGCGTCATGCCGGTCGGGAGAATCGTATCTTGTGAACTCGATCCTCCCGACTGCCGAACGTTCTGATACAGCAGGTCTTCGAATACCGCTCTTCCCTGCTTGAATCCCGTCGTATTAACGTTGGCCAGGTTATTGGAAACCACCGCCATGCGTGTCTGTTGCGCGTCCAACCCTGTCTTCGCAATCCATAGAGCTTGTGTCATCGATATCTCCTGTGTGCAGCCCGGCGCTAACCGAGTCGCAGCATCTGTGCCGCCGAGTCGGCGTTCTCTTCAGATGTTTTGATTAAATTGACTTGCATCTCGTATTGCCGCGCCAGCTCGATCATGTTGACGAGCGTTTTCGCGACGTTGACGTTGCTTCTTTCGAGTGCGCCATTTTGAACTTGCACGCTCGCATCGGCGTCGGCAATCGCGTCGTCCTGCAGATAGAACAGGCCATCCTCACCTTTGTAGACGAGCGCCGGATCCGGGTTCACGAGCTTGATTCGGTCGGCGATAGTCAGCGCCTCTGGGCCGGTTCCCACTGGCTGCACGGAAATCGTTCCATCCGGAGCGATATCTCTCTTTTCGGTTGGTGGCAATGCGATCGGACCGCTGTTACCCATCACGAGATGACCCGCGCCTGTCATCAGCAGGCCGCTGGCAGCGTCAACTCTGAGATCGCCGGCGCGCGTGTACGCCTCCCGACCGTCTGGGGCCTGCACAGCAATGAAGCCGTCGCCCTTTACCGCAACATCGAAGTCCCTGCCCGTATTCATGATCGGGCCTTGCGCCATGTCCGTACCGTAAGAATCGACAACAGCGTTAACGCGCGAATCGACTCCCGGTCCTTCGATAGGTGTCGAACTGAACGAATGCAGATCTGCGCGGAATCCCGTCGTGGAGATATTCGCAAGATTGTTGCTGTTAATGGCCTGCGCATACTCGGTCTGCTTTGCGCCGGTCATCGCGATGTAGATCATTTCATCCATGTTGCTGTCTCAGCGATCCCGTTAGCGAATGTTGATGACGGTCTGCGTCACGGTGTCGGCCGTTGAGATCATCTGCGCATTCGCCTGGAAGTTGCGTTGCGCCGTGATCATCTGCACGAGTTGCGCCGTGAGATCGACGTTCGACGATTCGAGTGCGCCCGACTGAATATTGCCGAACGATGCAGTCCCCGCCTCGCCGAGCAACGCGTCACCGGACTGGAATGACTCTCCCCAGGTGGTGTCGCCGAGCTGCTGCAGTCCCTGCGGATTCACGAAATTCGCCAGCGCCAGCTTGCCGAGCGACGTTGACTGACCATTTGTGAAGCGTGCAAACACGACACCCTCGGCGTCAACACTCACACCGGTCAGCCGGCCTGTCGTGAAACCATCCTGCGACAGCGAATTCACACCGAAATTATCGCCGAACTGCGTGGCGTTATTGAAAGCCAGCGACATATTGATATCGGCCGCGCCGGTACCGGGATTGTAGGGTACCAGCGGCATCAGTCCGCCGGCCGGCGACAGCAGGCTGCCATCGGGATTGAAGATAATCTGGGTTGCGCCAGCCACGGGGTTACCCTCGATCTCGATCTGTGTATTCCAGGTATTCGGGGCGGCGTCCTTGATAAAGTAGACCGTCGCCGTTTGTGCCGAGCCCAGCGAGTCGTACACCGTGACCGAGGTCGTGTGGTTGAAGCTGCTCGGGTCAGAGGGATCGAAGACCGGATTCGCCGGCACCGGCGCATCGGCCGGCAGATTGATGCCGAAGTCAGCTCGCGTCGTCGCAGCCGGCGGATTGGCGCCGATCGTCAGTTGCAGGTCCTGCGGCGTGCCGGTGTTGAACAGTCCGGAACCCGCGTACGGGTAAGCCTGCAGGCGCGCGCCCTGTGCGTTGACAACGAATCCCTGGTTGTTTACACCGAACGCGCCGGCACGTGTGTAACTGCGTGCCCCGTTGTCACTCAGCACGAAGAAGCCTTCACCGCCGATTGCGAGATCCAGCGCGTTGTCCGTGAAATCAATGTTGCCCTGGGTAAATTGCTGCGCAATGGCCGACAAGCGGACGCCACTACCGGAGGCACTCGAGCTGACGCTCTGCGTACCGACGGCGAACACCTCGGCGAACTGGGCGCGTGACATCTTGAATCCTGTTGTATTTACGTTAGCGACGTTGTTGGCCGTGACACCGAGATCGGCGGACGCGGCATTCAGACCACTAAGTGCTATTGCAAAAGGCATGATTGAATCTCCTGGCTAAATTCGCTGTTAGGTAATCTGGTAGACCTGCGCAAGTGACAGCGTGCCGCCACCGTTCAGGTTGAGTAACATGCCACCCCCGTACTGGCCGAGGGTGACACTTTCGATATCTGCTTCGATCGCTGTTGCCGCGCTTTCAACCTGAGTTCCGCGAACCACACGAGCTTTGATCTGGTAATGGCCTGGCGCGACCGTTTCTCCGGCGGCGTCAGTGCCATCCCACGAAAAGCGCGTCATGCCCGCCGGTTGCTGGCCCAGACTCAGCGTCTGCAGCAGTTCGCCTGACCCGTCGACGATGTCGATCTGCACGTCACTGGCACTGGCATCGAGTTCAACGACACCATTGACCTGTCCACCCTCGGGGAGATAGGCAACATCGGTCACGGCGAGTACCGAGTGACCGACCAGATTGGCTGCCTGTAAGGCCTGCTCGCCCTGTATCGAGGTGGCGAGTCCGGCAAATGAGCTGTTCAGCGAGTCGATGCCGCTCACCGTGCTGAACTGCGCGATCTGGCCCAGAAACTCACCGTTCTCCATCGGCTTGAACGGGTCCTGGTTCTTGAACTGCGTGATCATCAAGGTCAGAAAATCTTCCTGGCCAAGCTCGTCGTTGCGCTTTTGCGGCGGCGGCGGCGCGAAGGCGCCCAGTTCACCCAATGGGGACGTTGTCGTCATGATTGGTTCTCTCTTTGCACTTATCGGCCGAGACTCAGGGTCTGCATCAGCAGATCTTTCGTCGTGTTGATGATCTCTACGTTGTTCTTGTACGAGCGAGACGCCGAGATCATATTGACCATCTCCTCAACCGTATTCACGTTGGATACGTACACATTGCCGTTCTCGTCGGCCTCGGGATGATCCGGCTGGTAACGTAGCTGCAGCGGCGCCGAGCTTTCGACGATACCGCGAAGGCGTACGCCTGAAATGCCGTCGTGATCCGCCAGCGTTTGTTGAAACGAGGAAAAAATCGGCTGACGTGCGCGATAAACCTTGTCGGGATCACCACTGACGCTGCCGGCGTTTGCGAGGTTGCTCGACGTAACGTTGAGCCGCACCGATTGCGCATTCATCGCGCTGCCAGCTACATCGATAACATTAAACAAGGACATTAGTCGCCTCCCTTGATCGCAAAACGCAAAGTGCGGATCTGACCGTCGAGAAACGCCAGGCTGGCCCGGTAGTGAATCGCGTTCTCGGCAAACGCAGCCTGTTCCACGTCGCTTTCGACCGTATTGCCATCCAGAGTTGGCTGGGTCGGAATCCGGTACATCGTGCGATTACCGCCGCGTGCGGTGCCCCAGGCCTGCTGGTGCAGTTCGCTGGTCCGTTTCATACTGATGGTGTTCGTCTGCGCGTCCTTCAACGCAGTGCCGAAGTCGATGTCACGCGCCTTGTAATTCGGCGTATCTGCGTTGGCAATGTTCGACGACAGCACCTCGTTGCGCTGTGCGCGGAACTTCAGCGCCTGTTCGTGCAATGCAATCGCGTTAATTTCCATCTTGCGTTGACCCGTGGGTGATCCGTTTTGAACTTCCTGCCGGTATCTATGCAAGGCGTATGCCAACTCCGTTTTGGCCCATAGCTAAAGGAATCTTGCCGGCGGCCGATAAGGTCCTGAATGCCGGATCGGCAAACTCTTGCCGCAGCGGCGGCAATTCATTGCAGCCGCCTTATCAGGCCACAAGAACAACTGGCACGACATTTGCACCTGAGCTTGCAGGAACATCAATCGGAGCCAGATGTGCAGAAAACCGTCAGGAAATTGACGTTGTGCCGGATCGACCGCCACTGTTTCGACGCCACGAGCTTGTTGAAATGCCGGCGTACGGGCGTATTGGCACTGCTGTTACTGCTGGCACAGAACGTTGCAAGCTCGGAGACGCAAGCCTGGCAGTCGAACTCCGATATCACTGCAGCCGCTGAATCTCACCTGAGTGAGATGACCGGTGCCACGGCGGGAAAGACTTCGGTGCGTGCCAGTTCGCTGGACCCGCGGCTTCGACTGCCGCTGTGCGATCAGCCGCTTGAGTCATTCATGCGTCGCGGCGCGAAAATCGGCGCGAGAACGATCGTCGGGGTTCGCTGCCCGGGCAGCAAACCCTGGAAGGTGTACGTGCCGGTGGACGTCATTGTCACGGCCAGGGTCTTCACCGCTCGGCGGACCTTGCCGCGCGATCACTTGTTGACGGACGCCGACCTTGCCGTCGACGAGCGTGACGTCTCGAGGCTGGTCTCCGGCTACATATCGGACAAGGCCGACCTGATCGGCCAGCGCCTGAAGCAGCAATTGATCGCCGGCCGTATGATTACCCCGGCCATGCTGCAGGCGGACCGCATCGTCACCCGGGGCCAGACTGTCACACTGATCGCAGCAGGCGGCGGGATTAACATCAGCATGACCGGTAAGGCATTGATGGATGGGGCAATAAATCAGAGGATTCGCGTCGAGAACATCAATTCCGGCCGAATCGTCGAGGGTGTTGTGCGCTCCCGGGAACACGTAGAGGTCTTGCTGCCCGGAGCGGACAGGTTTTTTAACGCGAAGCCTAAAGTATCGACGAAAAACGCCGATACAACGGTTAGCAACAATGATCGTTGAGGTTTGAGATTATGACAAACAGGATTGGACCGATGGATCCAAGCGCATTAGGCAAAGCAGGCAATAAAGTCGACAACACGGGGGGTGGCCGCAAGGTTTCCGGCGACTCCGGTGTATCGCAAGGCGCCTCGCAAGCCCAGGCTCCGACATCTGACACGGTCGAGCTGACAAGCAGCGCAAAACTGCTCGAGCGCCTGGAAAAGACGCTCGCATCATTACCAGCAGTCGATAGCAAGCGTGTCGAGGAAGTCAAGGCCGCGATCGAGAATGGCGAATACGAAATCGATGCTGACGCCATCGCTGATGCGATGATCCGCTTTGAGCGCTTTCTGGGTGAGTAGCCATGGCGCACTCTGATTCTGCTGAATTTCGCAGACAAATCGTCGAAATCATCGGCGACTGCGTCTACCACGCTCTCGGCCTCCAGGAGACACTCGAGGATGAGCGCAAGGCGCTCGAGAATCAGGATATGACGGCGCTGCGCGCAGCGCTCGAAAACAAAGGCCGATGTGTCACGGAATTGCGCGGCAAGGAAGAGGAGCGTAACAAGCTGTGCATGGCTGCAGGATTTGCAGCCGGTCCGGATCAGATGCCACAGGTCGTCGAGCACTATGACGAGAACGCGACAATTGCGAACAGCTGGCAACATCTCATGGACATCGCTACCAAATGCGATTCCCTCAACGTAACCAACGGCGCAATCATTCAGGGCCGCAAGCAGCAGATCGAGACGAGTATCGCGATCATCCGCGGCGGCAACCCGACAATGGACACCTACGATCGCAGCGGCAGGGAGCCGCACGGGCATAATCTGCGTTCCATCGCAGAGGCCTGAAATTTCATTCTGCAGCAAGGACATTGAGCTATGTTGATAGTGAGCCGAAGAGATGCCGAATCCATACTGATCAGGCCCAGTGACGGCATCGATCCGAAGATGACACTGGCTGACCTGTTCAGCGCCGGGCCTATCGAAATTACGATATTTTCGTCCAACGGTAATCGCGTCAAGATGGGCGTGCAGGCGCCGGAACAACTCACGATCTGGCGCAAGAAAGCCGCCGCGGCTTAGCATGCGCTTGCCTGTTCCGGCTATGGGAACGGGTTTCGAGAGCAAGGATGAAAATCTCCGCGCATTTTCTGATTCCGCTGCTGTTGCTTGCTGCTGCCTGCGGCGGCTCCGGTTCCACGGATACATCAAAATCGGCTGGAGACACACGCGACCTCGGGACGCCGGCAGCGTTGCCAACTGATGCGGAAATCAGCGCTCTCGTGTACGACAACTTCTACAGCGTGCCGGCAGGCTTTTTCGTCGACGAGCGAGCCAATACGGATCGCAGCTATACGCTGCATCACGTACTGGACGAATCGCGTTCCTACGAGTTATGCAGTGACGATTTTGCGGTCGCCATGGCGTGGGAGGAGGCGGATAACGGGTCGCGCAATGTACAAGGCTACTATGTCGGGTCGTACGAGAATGCACGCTATTTCGAATTCGTGCGCGAGTTGTCCTACGACAACGACATCGGCAACATCGACGACGTGACATCGCCCGGATTCGCGCGCGTATTCAAGTGCAGCAATACGAATCGTGATGGCGTCGATCGGACGCTCTTGTCGGGCTATGCGGGGACACTGAATGCGCTTCCGCTCAGCGACGACTCAGTACGCGAGTTCGCCGAATATCTGTGGCAATTCGCATTTTTTCCCGGCAGCCGTAAAAAAGTCATCGGCAGCTACGCCACGCAATCCACCGATTCGCTGCAACACACACTGCAATTGGCATTTTTGCGCAACCAGGGCAGTGGCAATTGTGACCTGATCGAGATCGCTGAATGGCGATTTAGCGCGAATCGGGCAAATGGCCAGGTAGGCAAGGACTTCGAGGTCATCGCAAGCTTCGAGGCCAGGCTGGACGCAGGGATGCCCGTGCTCTGCAATTGATGCAATCCGTCCGCGCATCCGTATAATCCGGCTGCTCATATCGCAGCCACGCTCGTTACACTGTGGTTGCCCAGCTACAGAGAGATCCCGATGACAAGCAGCCTTTCGACCCTGCGAGAGTGGGTTGATGAAGTCGCCAGCCACACACGACCCAACGATATCCACTGGTGCTCCGGCAGCGATGACGAATACACGCAACTGATCGAGCAAATGACGGCTGATGGCACGCTGTCCCCGCTGAATCAGGACACCTATCCCAATTGCTACCTGCATCTTTCCGACCCGACCGACGTGGCTCGCGTGGAGCACCTGACCTACGTCTGCACCGATAGCCAGGAAGATGCCGGGCCAAATAATAACTGGATGAGCCCCTCCGAGGCCCACGCCAAAGTAGACGCTTTATTCAAAGGCGCGATGCGTGGCCGGACGATGTACGTGATCCCCTATTGCATGGGGCCAATCGATTCACCTTATTCGCGCTGCGGCGTCGAAATCACCGACAGCGCCTATGTCGCGATCAATATGAAGCTCATGACACGCATGGGGTCGGCCGCACTCGAGCGCATCGAACGCGACGGCGTGTTCGTCAGGGGCTTGCATTCCACCGGCGATCTCGACCCCGAGCGTCGCTTTATCATGCATTTCCCGGCTGAGCTATCGATCAAGAGTATCGGCTCCGGTTACGGTGGCAACGCACTGCTAGGAAAGAAATGCCATGCGCTGCGCATCGCGAGTCACCAGGCCCGTGCGGAAGGTTGGCTGGCCGAACATATGATGATTGTCGGTCTCGAAAACCCGGATGGGGAAATTCACTACATCGCCTGCGCATTCCCGTCAGCGTGCGGCAAGACCAATCTGGCCATGCTGATTCCGCCGCACTCATTGTCTGGCTGGAAAGTGCACACACTCGGAGACGATATCGCATGGTTGCACCTCGATGAGGAGGGTCAATTGCGTGCGATCAATCCTGAATCGGGTTACTTCGGCGTCGTCCCCGGAACGAACAGGAAGACCAACGAAAACGCGTTCAACATGATCTGCAGCGACACGATTTTCACGAATGTGGCGCGGACCGCCAACAACGAGCCGTGGTGGGAAGACAAAAGAGTGGGTGAACCCGCATTTGACTGGCAAAACCGTGCGTACGATGGTTCAAACGGCAAGGCAGCGCATCCGAATTCGCGATTTACGGTCGCGGCCAGGAACAATCCGACTTACTCGGCACTCGCCGATGCGCCGGAAGGGGTGCCGATTTCAGCGATCGTGTTTGGTGGCCGGCGCAAACGGGTCGCCCCACTCGTCTACGAGGCAAAAGACTGGCGGCACGGCGTGCTCGTAGGCGCCAGCGTCGGCTCCGAAACAACCGCAGCGGCCATTGGCGAAGTGGGCGTGATCCGTCGGGATCCGATGGCGATGAAGCCGTTCTGTGGCTACAACTTCGCGGACTACTGGCAACACTGGCTGTCGTTCGAACAACGCACCGACAAGCTCCCGAGGATCTTCCACGTCAACTGGTTCCGCCAGGACGATGACGGTCATTTCCTGTGGCCGGGTTTTGGTGAAAATCTGCGTGTTCTGCGCTGGATCATCGATCGCTGCGAGAACCGCATCGGCGCAAAAGAAACACCGGTCGGTTATTTGCCTGAAGACGGCGATATCGATGTATCAGAACTCGATATCAGCCCCGAGGTAATGCGGCAACTCACTGCGATTGATATCGAGCGCTGGAAAACCGAGAACGAGCATTTTGCTGACTACCTGGATACCTTCGGTGACCGCGTCCCCGATGCACTGCGTGCCGAACAACGACGCCTCGCCGCCGCGCTGGAAGCAGCACAGTAGACCGCCTGCGGGCAGTCCGCTATTCATCGAAAGTGAAGCACAACTTGGGCAGCCATGACGCCAGGCAGCGTCGTCGCTGTTCTTATTCAACCGCCTTAAAATGAATCGCGAGCGACGATCCCTCTTTCTCGGCACGACCGAGGCCGATCGTGCCCTCGCCCATCAACTCCAGGGTATCGCGCCGCACGAAGGTCTCTTCGCCCTTCAGCGTCGTCACGAAGGTGCCATTGGTACTCTGGTCGACCAGCACGAACTTGCCGCGACGCATTTCCACCTTGGCGTGAATGCGTGAGATCAGGTTGCCCTTGACCACCAGGTCGTTGTCATCGGCGCGACCGAGATTCGCACTCTTGCGCTGATCGTGCAGCTCGACGGCCTGATCGCGAAAGCTGAGTTGTAACCTGGAGGCTTTGCGCGGCTGGTTCTCCCACTCGATCGTCGGCAACATGCTGGTTGCCTCCTCGGGATTCCACAGCAACTCGTACAGCGCAACCTCATCGATCTTGCCCCGTACTGTCGCAACATCGATCTGCCGCGTCTGCTTCTTGAGTTCGGGGCCCATCTTATCGACCGTTCCGCCCGAAATAACGATCTGACGTGACTTGGCCTGCGACGTCATGCGATTGGCCGTATGCACGGCGGCACCAAAGATGTCGTTCTGTTCCTGAACGACGGGCCCGAAATGGCACCCGATTCGAATCGAGACCGGAATCCTGTCATCGGACTTTTTGTCGGCGGAAATCCGTTTCTGCATCATCACGGCGGCGCCCATCGCTTCTTCGACAGTCGCGAATGTGGACATAACCTCGTCACCAATCGTCTTGATAACGGTGCCGTTGAATTGGTGAGTCGCGTCTTTCATAACGTCGAGGCACAAGGCGACGGTCTCGCTGGCCTTGGTATCGCCAAACTTGTCGTAAAGCTGCGTGCTGCCGACTACGTCGGCGAACAGTATCGCGACTTCAAGATCCTTTGCCATAATTCGCCTGTAACTACCTAAAAAACGAGGCTATTTTTCGGCAACAATATACGCTATCCAGGCGAGATCTGCCTCACCCGTGTCGCTTGGCGTGAATTCGCCGTTGCCCTCGCCATCTTCGTCTTCGCCCTCCCAATAGACTGTCACATCGCGAAATCCGGCTTCGTGCAACATGTCACGTAATTCAGGTGCGGTCCAAAGGCGCCACGCATAGCTGAAGGCGCGCTTCAGCTTGGAGCCATCCGGAAATTTGAAGTGGATGTAACACTGCATGTGATTCGTTACAGGATGGAATTCGGCCTGATGCCATATATAGGTGAAGCCGTCCTGCCTGGTCTTTTCCTTGGTTTCCTCGAACGATTCCGGCCCTCCAAACATGTCCATGAACAGGATCCCGTCGTCCTTGAGCGCGTCATAGCATCGGCGCATGTAGGCAATCATCTGTGCCCGCTCTTCGAATATCCAATAGCTGAAGTTAAAGGCCGCGAGAATATCCACCTTTGGTGTCTCGACGGTCTGCACGTCGGATTCGATCAGGCTGACGCGTGCCTGATCTTCGGGCGTCAGCCGCGCGACGCGGTTCTTGCGGCCCCACTCCAGCACCGACGGCTCGATATCGACCCCGATCGCCTGAAATTCAGGACCCTGCCGCACCCACTCGCAGGCGAGGCTGGCCGTGCCACAGAAGTCTTCGCGGAAAAGATGGCCTTCCCGACCAGACCTTTCCCTGAATGTGTTCTGCAGGAACTGCACTTCGTTTTCGACGTTCTGTACCGATTCCTCATAAAGCTCGTGGATATCGGCGCTCTCGGCCATCGTCGGCCCTTTGTCTTTCTTTGATGATTTGGCACCCATGTATAATATTTCGCTCGGTTGATTGATGCGGATCGGCCATTCTAAGCTGCAACCGGCATTGCATCCACTGCTTCGCGAATTACTTCCACCCCGGCGCCGTCCCTGTAGGCGTTCTCGCTGATGTAGCGCCGCCAGGCGCGCGCACCCGGCATACCCGCAAACAGTCCGACCATATGCCGCGTAATGCGTCCCAGCCTCTCCCCCTTGCGCAATTCGGCCTCGATATACGGAATCATCTGTTCGACGACGCTGCGTCGCTGCGGCATTTGCCACCGTGAATTGAAGTGCTGCTCGAGTTCGGCCAGAAAATAGGGATGGTGATAGGCCTGCCGCCCGATCATGACGCCATCGACGTGACCCAGCACCATTTCCACCTGCTCGATATTGGACAAGCCACCGTTCAACACGACTTCGAGTTCCGGATTCTGCTCTTTCAGTCGAAAGACGCGTTCATAATTCAATGGTGGCACGCTGCGGTTTTGTTTCGGACTCAGACCGTCGAGAATGGCGATGCGTGCATGCACGATGAATTTGCCACAACCGGCAGCCGACAACACGTCGACGAACCGGGCCAGAAACTCATCGCTGTCATTGTCGTCGATCCCAATGCGTGTTTTGACTGTGACGGGCACGTCGATTTCCGCCTGCATCGCTCGAAAACACTCCGCAACGATTGCCGGCCGTGCCATCAGGCAAGCACCAAACTGCCCACTCTGCACACGGTCGCTGGGGCAACCGACATTGATATTGACTTCGTCGTAACCGGCCGCTGCTGCGCGTCTGGCGGCCTCCGCCATCATGGCCGGGTCGCTGCCGCCAAGCTGAAGAGCCAGCGGATGCTCCGACCGGTCATATCGCAGCAATTGTTCGGCATCACCGTGATGAATCGCGGCCGCCGTGATCATCTCGGTATACAGGAGCGCGCCCGGACTGAGCAAGCGCATGAAGTAGCGGCAATGCCGATCGGTCCAATCCATCATCGGCGCTACTGCAATCAATCGACTGTTCGGTAATCTTCGCATCGAGACATTATAATATCCCGGCATCCGGAATACGTCGCCGCAAGTGATTCGCGGCGTTTCGCGTTCATGATGCCGCAAACAATACGATCAGACGCTTAGGAACCCACTCATGATCAAGACGGACGTCGTCATCGTCGGCGCAGGCCCCTGCGGACTTTTTCAGGTGTTCGAACTCGGATTACTCGGTCTGAAAGCCGAAATCGTCGATACACTCCGCCAGCCCGGCGGCCAGTGTACCGAGTTGTACCCCGACAAGCCGATCTATGATATTCCGGCCGTGCCGATTTGCACCGGTCAGGAACTGACCGAACTGCTGCTCAAGCAAATCGAACCGTTCAGGCCCGGCATGCATCTTGGCGAGGAAGTGGCTGTGGTGCGCAAGAAAGATCAGCAGCATTTTCACGTCGAGACCCGCAATGGCAAGGCGTTCGAGGCCAAAGCCATCGTCATTGCCGGCGGGGTCGGTTCATTTCAGCCCCGGCCGATTCGACTTCCGGATGCCGACATTTACACTGGCAAGACGCTGCACTATCGCGTCAGAAATCCACAGCAATTTGCGGGCAAGAGACTCGCAATCCTCGGTGGAGGTGACTCGGCGCTCGACTGGGTGGTCGAGCTTGCGGGCATAGCCGAGCACATTACGCTCGTGCATCGGCGTGATGAATACCGTGCCGCCCAGGCTACCGTCGACAAAATGCGTGCATTGTCTGCCGAGGGCAAGGTGGATGTATTCGAAAAGGCAAAGGCGATTGCGCTCGCTGGCAGTGGTGACGTTGTCAGCGGCATTACGATTCAAGCAACCGATAGCGACGCGGTCGATGTTCCCGTCGACCACGTTCTGGTGTTTTTCGGGCTCGCACCAAAACTGGGCCCCATTGCCGAGTGGGGGCTGGACATAAACCGCAAGACGATCAACGTGGACACCGAGAAATTCGAAACTTCAGAAGCCGGTATCTATGCGGTTGGTGACATCAATTACTATCCGGGCAAGAAGAAACTCATTTTGTGCGGCTTTCATGAAGCGGCATTGGCTGCCTTTGCGATCAAGGCACGAATTGAGCCTGGAAAGAAGGTGCACGTGCAGTACACGACGACAAGCCCGATCATGCACGAACGACTGGGCGTCGAAGGCTAGAGACTTGAAGGCGATCGGATGGTAGGCTCGCCGGAAAAGAAACGGGGAAAATGAGCGGGGGACCTGCATTGAACTCGTCAGCAAATTCGGTCAGAGCATATCCTGAACTAACCTGGGTCGCGGTCATCGTCGGCTGGATTCTCGGCGTAATCATCGCCGTGTCCATTGGCTACGCTGCGCTGATTCTCGGTTTTTCGATCGAAGGATCCGAACTCGCCGCTATCCTCGGTTTCGGCATCCTGCGTGGCATATTGCGACGCAAGAGCATCATTGAAAATAACATCGTCCAGACTATCGCCAGCGGCGTAAACGGCGCATCGTCCGGCATGATGTTTTCGGTGCCCGCTATTTTTCTGCTTGGCTACGGTGACCGCTTCGACCCGGTCATATTGACGTTCGGCTGCATCGCCGGCGCATTTCTCGGCATTGCCTTCATCATTCCGCTGCGCAAACACATGATCGACTTCGAGCGCCTGACCTATCCGGGCGGTGTCGCCGTTGCCACTATCCTGAAGTCACCCGGCGCCGGTGTGCGCAAAGCCATTATTCTGGTCGCGGCAGCTCTGCTAAGCGCTACCGTCCATGCGATCACAATCCGCACCGGCGTTGCCAACTGGAATCTGGGTGAGCTGATCGGCATGCCCGACTTCATGAATGGAATCTGGTACCTGTCATTGATGACAATCGGTGTCGGCTTTATCGCCGGACGCGGTGGCGTCGCATTCATCATCGGTGGTTTCGTCGCCTATTGGTTCTTGTCGCCGATGCTTTCGGCTACGAATAGCTTCCCTCTCGACGCCGGCGGCCTGGCCATTAGCGATCCGGAATCCCTGCGGCTGATGCTCTACCGCCCGCTTGGCATCGGCATGCTGATTGGCGGCGCCATCATGGGCGTAATACTGGCCGCACCATTGATTCTCAGTGCGATCCGTTCCATGCAGAAAGCGACCCAGGTTGCCGCCAGCCACGCCAACGAAGAAATGCCCATCAGGCTCCTGTATTTTGCGGTCTTCGGCGCAATCATTCTGTTGTGCATCATGGCCGTGACGTCGGTCGAAGCCATGAGCATCGGTCGCGGTATCGCCATGGCCCTGCTGGGCACGCTGTGGATCTGGATGGCCGGGATCATTTTGTCAGAGGCCATCGGCCGCACCAACTGGTCGCCTTTGTCCGGCATGACCCTCGTCGGTATCACATTGCTGATCATCGTCACGCACGGCCTGGAGCGAGGCGATTCGATCGTTGCCGCAATCATGGTCGGGGCGGCGATGTGCGTCGCAATGTCGCAAGCGACGGACCTGATGCTCGATCTGAAGACCGGCTACCTCGTCGGTGCGACACCGCGAATGCAGCAAATCGGGCAGTTTGCCGGCGCGTGGCTCGGACCGATTGTCGTGATTTTCGTTATCTTCGCCTTGCACGAGGCGTATGAGCTGGGCAGCGCACGTCTACCCGCACCGCAGGCCCAGGCGCTAGCGAGCACCATAGACGGCATCATGGGCGGCGATGTGCCTACGCAAAAATACGCGGCCGGCGCGGTTCTCGGTGGTGTGCTGTCAGCCTTGATCGGCGGCCTGGGCATCACCGTCGGGCTCGGCTTCTACCTGCCGTTCAACATCGTCCTGACCTATTCGCTCGGCACGCTGAGCCGAGAGATATCCGACCGCTGGAAGGGTAAATCATGGAGTGACAACGTCGGCATTCCAATTGCGGCCGGTTTCATTGTCGGTGAAGCATTGGTTGGCGTCGGTGATGCCATTCGACATGTGCTTGCGGCTACGTGAGAGGAGAGCTGAAATGAAAAAACTGGCCTATTTCCTGCTGGTTGCCGGCTTTCTCGTCGGAGCCTATGCGACGGCACTCGATGCCCGGGATGTGGACTGGATGCTGTTTGGTGCCGCTGCCGCCGCGGCGATCGCCGGCGTACTGATCGCAAAACGTCAAGACAGTGCCACGGCAAGATCCGAGTCAGTGCTCGAAACAAATCGCGGCGAGCTCAACGAGTCCATCGCCAACGTTGTAAAGGATCTGACTCAGATGACCGATGGTGTCGCCGCGCAAGGCACGCAATTGCGTGACTGGATCGATGATCAGTTGCGCCCCGATCTACGCCGCTTCGCGGAGGCGCGTGAGAGCATGGTGCATCTGTTTGGCCTGCAGACCTACGCCGATATCATGAGCCATTTTGCTGCAGGCGAGCGCTACATCAATCGGGTGTGGTCTGCGTCAGCCGATGGTTATGATGCCGAAGCGGAGCAATACCTGAGCAAGGCCGCTGAACAATTCCGCCACGCGCAGTCGCAATTATCAGCTGCTGCAAGCTGATAGCGTACTCAGGCAGCGAGAGATTGCAGTTCTTTGTCCAATGCGGAGATGACGGACGAGTGCTCGATTGCAATTCTCTCGCACAACGCATGACGCCTGTTGCCATCGAGAGTCGCGACAGTCGCGATTAGCTCATCGCAGAGCGCGGCCAGCCTGATTGCGCCAATCTGGCTGCTTGCCCCCTTCATCGAATGCGCGGCCTGTTCGATCAGAGCTTCGTCGGCATCATCTATAGCTGCACGTAATTGCAGCAGCAACTTTGTCGAACAGGCGCAATAAGACACGACAATTTCCTTGAGCACCGACGCGCCAGATGTTGGATCGAGATCGCGCAGTTCCTTCAATACCTTACGGTCGACCGATGCAAGTGCGATGGAGTCCCCGAACTCGGTGAAACCATCGGCGTCTGTCCGTGCGGCGCCAGCCGACGCCGGCGATGCGGACTCGCCGAGCCAGCGTTCCAGCAGGACACGCATGTGTTCTTGCGTCAGCGGCTTGGTCGCGTAATCATCCATACCCGATTCGAGGCATTTCTTGCGATTTGATTCCAGAAAGTCTGCCGTCAATGCGATGATCGGGACATGTCTGCGCTCAGCACTCTGCCGCATGCGCCGACGAATTTCCCGTGTCGTATCACAACCGTCGCGGCCAGGCATATGACAATCCATGAGAATCATGTCGAAGAATTCCATCGACAGTGACTCTATTGCTGCCTCACCGCAGGATACGGCCAGTGATTCATGGCCAAGGCTGGCCAGCATTGCTGCCGCGACTTGCTGATTAACGACATTGTCGTCAACAATCAGAATCCGGCTCGTCTTGCGCGCCGACACAACAGCATCGGAATTTTCCTGCGGCTCAACTGCCGTGACCGCTTCGATCGCCGACCGCAGCTGCGTTTGCTTGAACGGCTTGCTTATGTAGCTGTCCATGCCGGCCTCGAGGCATTTCTTTTCGTCGCCCTGCAGCGCATTCGCCGTCAGCGCAATAATCGGTATTCTCGCATGGCCATGCTGCTCCTCCCATTGCCGAATCGCGCGGGTGGCATCGTAGCCATCCATTTCCGGCATTCGGCAATCCATTAGCACGACGTCGAAGGTCTTGTTCTGGACCGCCTCGACAGCCTGCACCCCGGTGCACACCGGTGTAATGAGATAGTCGGGTGATTTAAGCATGGCCATCGCGACTTCGCGATTCACCGCATTATCATCAGCCAACAGGATGCGCAGACCCCTCGACTCGAAATCGTCGCTGTCAGTCTCATGGTCGGCCGAAGCAGGTTGCGGTGTCGAACTGCTGGCGCTTGCCTTTGCGGCCGCATTACTCAAGACCGACTTCAATGCGTCAAACATCCGTGCCTGGCGAACCGGTTTCGTGAGCCAGTCATGCGAGGCGATCTGCGCTTGTTCAGCACTCAGGTCCGCACGCGACAGTGAGCTGAGCATGACGATCGGTACGTTGCAATGGCCAGGCAACCGGCCAATGGCCTGAGCTAATTGCAGACCGTCCATCCCTGGCATACTCATGTCCAGTAACATGACATCGAAGGCTTCGGGATCCGGTCCCTTATGCGCCAACAATTCCAGGGTTTCGGCGCCTGAACTCGTTGACGTGACGCACATTCCCCAGCTCTCGAGCTGATGCGCCAGGATCTCTCGATTTGTCGCATTATCATCGACAATCAACACTGACTTCTCAATGAGCAGATACGGCTGCGGTAACTCGGACGTTGCCTCATCCTGTTCCAGCTGTGCAGTGAACCAGAACACGCACCCTTTGCCCGGCGTGCTATCAACTCCGATCTCGCCGCTCATCAACTCTACGAGTTGCCTGCTGATCGACAAGCCAAGTCCCGTCCCACCGAAACGCCGCGTTGTCGAACCATCTTCCTGGGAGAACGGTTCGAATATCTTCGCCACGTTCTCCGGGCGGATGCCGATGCCCGTATCCGATACCTCGAAACGATAATGGCCATGTTGCGCAGCGCAGTCGACCACACGAATCGTGATCTCGCCGTGATCGGTAAATTTCACGGCATTGCCGACAAGATTCATCAGGACTTGCCGCAGTCGGACGGCGTCTCCCCGAACGTGGATATGGGTATCGACGGGAATGGCACAGATCAGCTCCAGACCTTTGCTGTGAGCCGTCTCGGCGAGCAGCTCAAGACACTCCTCCACGACATTGCGTAGACTGAACGGAGCGATATCAAGCTCGATCTTGCCGGCCTCGATTTTCGATATGTCCAGGATGTCGTTGATGATCTGCAGTAATGACTCGGCTGACTCATGAATCGTCTTCGCAAATCGATGCTGGTTTTCGTTAAGGTCGGTGTCACGGAGCAGTTCCGTCATGCCAAGTACACCGTTCATCGGCGTACGAATCTCGTGACTCATACGTGCGAGGAAGTCGCTTTTCGCATCGGACATGGCGATGGCGCTGTCACGTGCCTGCTCCAGTTCATCGCGTGCACTCTCGAGCCTCACCGCAAGTGCACCGAACTCTCTGGCGAGAACGCCAACCTCATCCGCTCTCTGGGTACTTATGTCGACTGTGAGATTACCGCTACGCCGCATTCCAAGTATGAGTGCCGTCAACTTGGTAACGGGCTGGGTGATCAGTCCATGCATGAGCAGCCAGGCGGCAAGGACAAAGATGCCACTCGCGGTGGCGAGAAAAAGCATGGCAGTCCATACCGTGTCAGCGCCAATCTTCGTGATTTCTCGCGGTGTCCTGGCTTCGACGACGATTGCAGGATCCCCGAAAAGGCTGCGAATCAATTCAAATCCGTACGCCGTGTCCCGATCGGCAACAAGATTGACGGGTTCTTTCGAATCGATCAGCGCGCTTTTGGCTTTTTCTATTCTTGCGGGCAGCTTGCCCGCCGTCAATGAATAGAGAGAGATATCTGCATCAGCACGTGCACCGAGTTCCTGAACATAACTGTCCGTCAGAAATTTGCCAGTGATCAGGGTCCCGGCCGGCGGACCGTGTCCTTTGCTCGTCAGTATCGGGTAGGACGCGACGTGCATCATGCCGAACAAGGTTGGCAGCACACCGGTGGCGGACTCTTCCGCATTCTGGTAGGCGATCAGTGGATGCTCAGGTCCAACAGGAGGATCGAACACGTCATCCAGCATGAGCCTTTCGCCGGTCAGCGGATGCCCCAGGCTGGCGTTGAGCAATTGTCCGTCTACACCAAAGACAGCCATCAGGTGGATATCAAGTGCGTGCCAATACGCCGGATCAATATTTTCCTCGGGATACGACGGCATTTGCCCCAGGGCGTACTCGTAGGTGTCATCCCACGACGAGTACTCCACGTTCATGACGGCGAGTGCGCGCAGATCCGACTCGAGTAATCGGCTGACTCTGGCTACCGTGTCCTTTGCTGAGCGGTTCTCGAATTCTTCAAATGGCGGTAAGACGGTCAGCTTGAGCGCACCGTAGGCACCGATACAAAAACTGGCCCCAAGCACGAGAAACAGGATTATCGTCTTCTTGCCAAGGGACATATCAACTCCGCATTGTCAGATCACACGTGCCACTGGCACGCGGCCGCACCGGCACAAACACCGGAATCGCACGCATACAGTTGGTTTATCGGCCGATTCGGCCAGATATTTAGTCGTTTTCTGGCGGATCGTCCGGAAAATCGAGCTTGCCCAGATGTGCCGTCTTCTTGTATTGATGGGCCTGCATCCTGCGCAGGATGTCGTCGAGCATTCGAATCGTGGCGATGATGTGCGGCCCTTTGTTGAGCATGACGCAATCGGCGCGCTGCGACATGGCAGCGTCTGATATCTCGGCGCGGGAAGGCTGTCCGGTCTTGGCTTTTCGCTCCAGCACCTGGGTGGCCCAGATCACAGGCACTTGCGCGGCCTCACACAACCAGAGAATCTCTTCCTGCAGCTCTGCGAGGCGCTCCCAGCCGCATTCCACGGCGAGATCTCCCCTGGCGATCATGACGGCCACCGGATAGCGCCGCATTGCAGTCAATAGCAGGTGGGGCAGACAGTTGAATGCCTTCTTGTTTTCGATTTTGAGGACGAGACCGTGTTCGCCGTCGCCGAGCCTTTCCATCTCTTCATGCAATGCGATGATATCTGCCGGTCGCCTGACGAATGACAAGCCAACCGCATCCGCATGCTTAATGACGAACTCGAGGTTGGATCTGTCTGCCGCGGTCAGGCCCGGAAGACGAATGTCGGTGTCTGGAAAATTCACTCCCCGATCAGCGCGCAGCCGGCTACCGGTCGGCTTCGCCTTGATTATTTCGATTTCCAGTCTGTCGTCATGCAGCGACCGGACAACTCCCCCGATTTTGCCGTCGTTCAACGACACCCGATCATCCACGGCTACGAATTCGAACACTTCAGGCTGCCGGCAGGATATGTGTGCAAATTCGAGAACATCGCCTTCACCGTCTTCGACAGCGGGTGCTCCGGGAGTGCCGTCGCCATCAAGTATCAACGTGTCACCGGGTCGCAGGAGTATCGGTTGTTCGATTGCCGGCAGCTGGCCGACACCGTAGGTGAGTTTTTCGCCCTGTTCCTCGCTGTACAGACACAGTTTGCTTCCCGTTTCGATGTAAGCACCTTTGGAAATCTCGACAACGAGTCCCTTCGCGTCCTTTTGAATGACATTTAGCTGCCTCTTCTTGCCGCGTGTGTCTCTGAAGCGGATGTCGTCCCCCACCTGTGCATGCTCGATCATCTCCCGCGGAACCGGAACGACAGCAGCTTTGGTGCCACGCCAGACGACATCGTCGGGAATCAGGCGAATTCGGCGAGGGGCAATAATTCGACCGAGCGGATCTCGGCGCGGCTTGATGTGCAGCACCCGGGGGCCGGGTAGCAACTCACCGGTGCGAATCTTCGGGCCGGCAAGATCCATGAGGATCTTGCACTCAGTACCGGCCTCTTCGCTCGCCCGCTTCACGTTGTCTATCATCGCTGCCCAAACCCGCTCGTCATCATGGGCACAATTGATTCGTGCAATGTTTAACCCTGCTGCGATCATTTCTTCGAGCAGTGACAGGTCACTGCCAGCCTCGGTTGGCAGCGTAACCATGATGCCGACATTGCGGTCGCCGGGGCATTTCCCAAGAATCGCCGTCTTATGCGTGTCGGCATCGCGGTTCTGCAATTCAAATACCCTGCGATCCTCGCCGTGTTCGTTGCGCGGATCGCCGGTCAGCGTCTGCAGCGCGGACTGCACGGCACGAATTGAGGCCATCACATTGCGTTCCGCCTGGCCCAGCGACGACAAGCCAAGTGCCGAGAGGTCTTCCTGCAGGGCGCGAATGTCGGTTTGCCGGAGCGCGATATAGTGGACGAGATTCTTTGCGCTGTGCCGAAAACTCGGGTGCACGGCAGCAAGTTCGGCCGCGTGGCGGGATTCGCTGTCCAGGGCGCGTTCACAGATCGACTCGAGCTGAGCGCTCACTCGCTCGATGTCGATAACCTCAGCCATAGTCTTCCTCCTGCTGCCCTTTTGTAGAGCATTTCACAGGCGGTGGCTGTTATGGATTTCACCTATACAGTGATTAAAGGTACCTGGCGTAGGCGCTGACGTATTTGGCCGCGTTGTCGGCAGAAATCAGGACAGCTTTACCACGCTTGTGGCCTTTTGTATGCAACGCGGCATGCAATAGCGCACCTGTCGTCGGGCCAACCATTATGCCTTCGGTTCGCGCCACCTCGATGCCCGCCTTGTACGCCTGTTCATCGCTGACGGAAATAAGGTCATCGAGCAGCTTGCGATCGAGAATTTTCGGAAAATGTTCGTCCGGCAGACCCGTAATTCGCTTCAGTCCGGACAAGGTATGGTGACGGCTGGCCGGCTCGACAGCGATGATTCTGATGTCGGGATTCTGTTCTTTCAGGAAGCGCCCTGCACCGCTGATCGTGCCGCCGGTGCCGATACCGGCATAGAAATACTCGATCTCCCCGTTAGTCTGCTTCCAGATCTCGGGCCCCGTTGTACAGTAATGTGCCTCGACATTGAGCTCGCTTTCATACTGGTTCGGACTGACGTATTTTCCGCCGTACGCCTCGCTCTCGACCATGCTCTTGACGACGCCGCGTGCGCCCTCGGTCGGAAACAGCGGGCACAGTTCGTCTTCTACCTCGATCAACTCGGCGCCCAGCAACCTCAGCAGCGCCTTCTTTTCTTCCGGCGTGCCTTCAGGCACCGCAATCTCGATCGGCGTATTCTGGGCATTGGCCATTGCCGCCAGTGCGATGCCGGTATTGCCCGCTGATGGCTCCACCAGCGCCTGGTCGTCCCTGAGCTGCAATCCGCGCAACATGTAGAGCGCGGTACGATCCTTGATTGACCCGAAGGGGTTCATACCCTCGAGCTTGAGGAAGACGTCGTAGTCCGGATGGGGATTCATTCGCCGACTGAGTCGCACCATCGGTGTCGGGTTCTCCAGGCTCGGCGCCAGTTCTACAATGCTGTCAAAAACGCGTGTCCCCGGGTCCGAAGCGGTGTGATTGCACGGCTGCCTGCCCTGCGTCAGCGTCGCGATGTCCCCCGCCGCATCGATCTTCGTCCCGGCGAACACCTCCGCTGTCTTTTTCAGTGTCTGTGCGCTCATTGCACAAATTCTATATGCCCGATGGGCATAAGCAATGTCTGCCGCAGGCCGATTGGCTATACCGTTATTCCTTTGAGTTATAAACATTGAAATCAAAGGCGTAGGCAGTTCCCCTTATCCAATTGCGCCGCCGGGATCACGATACTACGCTTTGGGATGCCTGCATTCACAGGGATCTCGCACTCAATCCAACCAGGGGAACGCACTAATGGAACTCCTCGATTTTGCGCGCGGCCCGGCGCTGCAGGCGGCTGCCCTGATCTTCGTCGCCGGCCTGACCTGGCGCCTGCTTCATCTCTTCCTGCAACAGAAGAAAACGGATCTTTCGGAAGCCCGTCAGGGCGGCGAAATCGGCGGTGGAATACGCAGCATTTTCTCCCGCTTCAGGCACCATGAAGCGTTCCGGCAGAGAACGCGAAATGGCACGATTCTCGCCTACACCGTGCACATCGGCCTCGCGATCGTCATATTCGGCGGCGCGCCACACATAATCTTTATTGGCAGCTTTACCGGCCTTGGCTGGACGCCGTTGCCTTCTGTCGTTATTCACATTGCGGCAGCACTGACGCTCGCTGCGCTGTTGACAGCCATGGGCCGACGCCTGACCCATCCGGTTTTGAAGCTGATTTCGAATTTTGATGACTACTTTACGTGGTTGGTGACCACGCTACCGGTTCTGACCGGCCTGCTCGCCGTTGCGCACGTCGGGGCACGGTATGAAACCTTACTCGCGATTCATATCTTGAGCTTCAACGTATTCCTGATCTGGTTTCCGTTCGGAAAATTGATGCATTCATTCATCTCTATCGGTTCACGCTACACGACTGGCGTAACGTTTACGCGCCGCGGAGCGAAGGTATGAGCGAAATTGCAGATAAGTATCCCCTTGAAACTGATGAACAGCGTCTGACTGTCAAGGACCCGCGTCCGCGTCACGACATGCAAGGTGATATTGACGAAAACGAGCGCCTGCGGCGCGCCATGGCGAATTTCGCCAAGAATATGAATCGCACTACAGCCACGTATATGGAAGCGTGTGTGCATTGCGGTCAGTGTGCCGAGGCTTGCCACTACTACGTGCAGACAGAAGATCCGAAATACACGCCGATCTGGAAGTTGGAGGTCTTCAAGCAAGCATACAAACGTGAATCGAGTCCATTCGGTTTCTTCTATCGACTGCTTGGTCTGAAGCGTGATATCAGCGTTGAACAACTCGGCGAATGGCAGGAACTCATATATGATTCCTGCACAATGTGCGGACGTTGTTCCCTGGTGTGCCCAATGGGAATCGACATCGCGACGCTCGTTGGTCAGGCGCGGCATGGAATGTTCCACGCCGGACTCATCCCGGACGAACTGCATGAAGTCGCGCAACGCGCCAAAACAGAAGGCAGCCCACTTGGTGCGACAGCCGAGGTCTTTACAGACCGGGCTGAGTGGATGGCGGACGAACACGACACCGAAGTCTACGTGGATAAGGATCAAGCCGACATACTGGTCTCGATGTCTTCGATCGAAATCATGAAATACCCGAATTCGATCGGCGCAACTGCCCGCATCCTGAATGCGTTGGGTGAAAGCTGGACTTTTCGCACCGAGGGTTACGAGGCCACCAATTTCGGCATGATGGCTGGTAATTCCGCATGGCAAAAACAAGCAACGATGAAACTCATCAATGCTGCCGTCAATTGCGGTGCCAAACTCGTTGTGCTGCCTGAATGTGGCCATGCATACGGCGCCTTGCGCTGGCAGGGTGCAGCCATGTATGGCAAGCCGCTACCGTTCAAGGTACAGCACATTTCCGAGTTCCTTGCAGACGTCATCAGTTCCGGTCGACTCAAGGTCAGGAAAGTCGACCAGACCGTCACGTTTCATGACCCTTGCCAGGTGGCCCGGCGCGGAGGTGCGACACAAGCGCCCCGTGTCGTGATGGAGGCTCTCGGCGTAAATCTCAAGGAGATGGCGCCAACCGGCGACTTCAACTGGTGTTGTGGCGGCGGTGGTGGCGTCGTTACGATTCATCGCGCCGACAAATTGCGTTACAAGGTCTTCGAACTGAAGATGGACCAGGTTGAGGCAACTGGCGCGGATACCGTGCTGTCTACCTGCTCAAATTGCAGGCAGAGTTACAACGACGCGAAAGAGCATTTCCACTGGGACAAAAACATGGAGAGCCTGCTGGAGCTCGTGGCGGATAATCTGGTCGAGTGAACTATCAGGGCGAATTAACAGGGCGCCCGTTTATCGCAGACTAGTGTTTCGGCGTTGCGTTCTCGGGGAGCGCAAAGAACTGCAGTTCGCCGAGTTCACCGTCGAGCGACGCCATCACAGCAGGACCCGCCTCCTTGAGGCGGGCAGCCCATTGTTCGGCCTCAGCCAGGTAATGCTTGTAAAGCTGCTTGCGTAACGCCAGCGACAGAGACGCAGGCTCACCCGCGTCTTCTTCCAGAGCAGCGTCCAGAGTGAATTTCGGCAGCGTGTTCGCGTCCTGTTTGTGTGACCATGTCCCGGTGCACAAATCGAAGTTATAGAGACTGAGGAAGCGGTGGCCATGGCGAGCGATGAAATGCACGGCGTCGACAATGAAATTTGCCTCAGCGTCATCCATCACCCAATGGAGTCCAACGCGACACCAGCCGGGCTTCATTCCGCAGTAGCCCTCCTGAACCGCACTTCGGTAGCGTTCGGATGTTCGCAAATCGATATTCAACAGGCGGTGCCCATAGGGACCCGCGCAGGAGCAGCCTGCCCTGGACTGAATGCCAAACAGGTCGTTTAGTAGCGCGGTGGCGAATTTGTGATGCAGGTATTGACCGTGCTCGTCCTTGAGGTTGAAAGAGATGATGCCGACTCGCTGCCCGGGGTCCGGATTGCCGAGAATTTCTATATTTTCGTTTTCACCCCAGCTTTCCAAGGCGCGGCGGGTCAATTCGTGCTCTCTTTTGTTGATGACGTCAACGCCAACTCTGTCTTTGATTTCGAACACCAGTGCCGCTTTCAGGGTTTGCAAAACTCCCGGTGTACCTGCCTTTTCACGCTCCTCGATACGCCGGATGAAATCCTGATCATCGGGCCCAACGTAATCAACGGTACCGCCGGCACCGACACTTGGTGGCAGCTCGCGGTGATAGATGCGCTCGTTGAACACCAGTACGCCACTCGATCCAGGTCCGCCGAGAAATTTGTGTGGCGAGACGAAAATGGCGTCGATTGAAGGGTCTTCGTCGCCGATTGGCTCCGGATTCATATCGATCTCGACATATGGCGCACACGCCGCGTAATCGAAACAAGCGATAGCACCATAGGCGTGCAGCAGGCTCGATATCCTGCGAACCTCGCTGCGAAGCCCCGTGACATTTGACGCCGCAGAAAAGGACCCGATGCGAAAGCGATCACGGTATTCGGGCGCTTGCAATAACTCCTCAAGGTGGGTCAGGTCGATGTTTCCGCTGGCATCCAGGCGTACCTCAACCGTTTTTGCCAGCGATTGTCGCCACGAAATCTCGTTGGAATGGTGTTCATAAGGGCCCACAAAAACAATCGGCTGTTTTTCGCGAAGCAGCTGCCGGAACGCCTCGCTCGAAAAACCAGTGGCCGGAGCATTCAGCATCTTGTCGATATTTTGCCGCGTCGCGGGCGCGAGAGCGACACCGATGATCTGCTGCAATTTATCGATCGCCCCGGTTGCACCGGTGCCACAGGCAATGATACGGCCGCTCGGGCCGGCATTCACCGAAGCCTTGATCGCTTCCTCGGCTTCATGCAGCAGCTGACTCATACTGCGCCCGGTAATATCGTCTTCTGTGTGCGTATTGGCGTAAACGCGCTGCAGACTCTGCAAATAAGTTTCGACAAACAGGAGACAGCGACCGGACGCGGTGTAGTCACAATAGACCATCAGGCGCTCACCAAATGGCGTCTCGAAGGTTGAATCCACTCCCACGATTTGCTGTCGGAGGTATGCGGGAGCGAGTTTTCTTCGACTCATATGCTGATTACTACAAAACCGCTAATTACGACCCAACGCCCGCTGCATATAGACTTCCTCATCGCTGCGCAGTGACCGCGGCCTCGATCGAATTTGCGATTTTGTTCGGCACGTTAACATTTGCGGTAAACGCACGATAGCCGGAATCCCAGAAATAAAGCTGCATTCGCCACATCTGCCCGTAGTGCAATACCAGCGTCTCGTAGCCGTCGTCGACAACCAGGAGATCGGTCGGCAGAGCCGCAACATGGTCTACACCCGGAAATGGTGCTGCTCCCTCGATAACGTCGCTGCGAAACTGTGAGTTGATGCGGATCATCTTGTCTTCAATAAACGGATTAGTGAGACCGAAGTACACTGCATCATCGCGCAAGTGAATTCGGGCGATGACCTCCCATCCATCCACTTCCTCGGCCCCGGCGATCGTACCGCTCGCGAGCGCGGCAGCCACATGTTCGACCATCCCGTCGAACGTATCTGCGGTACCCATCGTGATCGGCAGCTGGCTTTTCTCCCAGGTCCGGAATTTTGCCATCATCCGGGCGGGGCCATCACCTTTGTATTTGCGATAGTGTTTCTCGGTCCGCAATGGCGGTGCCTGGACGCTCAGCGAATTGCCGGGCACTTTTTTGACAAGTTGACGAATCTGCCCGGCGACATCGCTCGCAGCGGCCCTCAAAGCAGCGTAATTCGACGAATCCGCGTAATACACCATCGCATGAGCAACCGGGTTGGCCATGTTGACGAAGGTTTTCTGCTCGGCGCCTGCAGTAAATACCGCAATACGCAAGATTTGTGCGGAAATCGTACGCGGCGATTCTGCAGCCGCCGCCGCGACAAAAGCCGGGGCTGTCAGAACGTAGATTTTGGCCTGATGCCTCTCATTCGGTACGCGGACAACGTGCGAAGCATGCAGTTGCAGATCGGAATCAGCCATTGCCCGTTGCAGCGCTTCATCAGTTTCAGAAAACGAAAGTGAAGACTCAAGTACGGTTTCGAAAATACCGATCCTCTCATCAGCAAACGTTGCTGGCGCGAACAACACAAGCGCCAGCAACGTGACAACAACGCCGTTCTTCATGGTCAGGTCACTGAAACTTACCAGAGATAGGACACTTCGAATTCGAGCTGCTTCATTTTCAGTTCAATCTCCTGAGTTGGATCGAACATGTTCCGGCCTTTGACGGTGTTTTCTGGTGCATACATGAATGAGAAATTCCATGTACCACCATTGGCGCTTCGCCTGGACATACCAAAGGTCAGATGCTGTTCCATAACTCCGGGAGCGAGAATATTGAACAACACATCGGCTTCCTGAATCGGCTGCTCCCCGTAGCTGTAGCCAAAGCGATAGATGGCTGAGTCACTCGGTGTCCACTCCAATCCGAACTTGTAGGTAGTCATGTCGTCCCAGCCGAAACCGGCGCCATTCCTGCCGCCCAGGCAGGACTCCAGGTCCGTGCCACCGAGACCGGCAGTCGGGCAAGCAGCGATGTTCGCCAGCGGATTGCCTACTGAGGCTACGTCACTGAATTCCGTATGTTCGATATCCAGATTGAAACGGACGTTATTGTTGCCTTTGAACGAGATACCGAATTTCGTACTTGCCGGTATATCGAAGCCACCGCCCTCGGCGAACAGATCCGAATAATCGTCGAACTCACTCATCGACATCTTCGACTGATAGGCAAGGCCCGCACTGACAGCGTCGCCCATGGCCCACCAGATTCCTGCTGCGCCACCAAAGCCCGTCGACGTATCGTGCCCGTTATTGGTCAGATTCTCTGGCAATACTGTGCCACCACTTGCCGCAAATGTATTGGTAAACCCGGCAAATAATTCAACACCTTTGGCTTCGAACATCTGCAGCGCGAAGACCGGACCGATGCCCCAGGCGAAGTTGTCGCCCACCTTGCCCGAGTAATTGACCGCGAGAAATGCCTGCGACAGATCGACACCTGCGTCGCCGCCACCAAATGTACCGGGCAATGACATGACCGGCGCGGGTCCGGGGGGGCCATCCGGATCGGTGATCGCGAATGCATCGGAATTATCCCAGTCCGTGTTCATACCGCCACGGCCATAAAACAAAAAGGACAGTGCATTGCCGTTACCCATACGCCAGTTCTTGGCGGCGTAGGGAATCGGAAACCACTCGCTGCCACTTTCGAAACTACCTTCGCCGATGGTGAACGCGCCGCCCTGACCCTGTGCCACGCTCGACGTCGCTTCGTAGTCACGCATCGGACTGAACGCACTCAGGCCAACTTCCCAGCTATCGTCCGCGAACACGCCGAGCGCCGGATTCGAGGCAATAATGATCGGGCCGCTGGCCGCATCGGAACCGACGCCTGTGCCGGCCATACCCTTGGACTCGGTGCCCACGCCGTGCGTGAAATAGCCGTTGGTGGCCATCGCAGCGCCGCTGAGCGCAAATATACCCATTGTCGACAGCGCGGCTGTGACACGTCTGATTGTGAGGTTCATTGCTTTACTCCTTTGTGGCTGCTGCGCCGCAAAACACGTCGTGCAACGATTCCATTACCTTCGTTGCTTCATCGCCAGCCAGCGAGTAGCTCACTGACTGTGCATGTTTTCTGGAACGGACGATCTTTTCGCGGCGTAATATGGCGAGGTGTTGCGACAGGGCCGACTGGCTCAGACCGAGCACGTTCTGTAATTCGCTCACGGTCTTTTCACCTTCCGACAATTGGCAAAGGATCATCAGGCGCCATTCATTTGCCATCGCCTTGAGCAACTCGCAGGCGTTGGACGCCATGTTGTGCAGCTCGCCCAGATTGGCAAAACTCTCCGTTGCGACAGTTTCCGCTGAATCATTCATGCATCGTCCTGGATTAGTGGCGGCTATTCGCAGCCGGCAAATCCTTCAGAGTCCATCTTGGCCTCGTAAGGTGCTGTTACATCGCTGCCCACGACCAGCGAGCCAGCAACTGAGTCCCATTCATCCGGCTTGAGGATGGCAAGCCAACCCGCGCCATAAGGATCATCATTGGCAATGCTCGGCGTGGCGACAAGATCGTCGTTGACAGCGACGACTTCGCCGCCAGCCGCAGACTTCGCAGGCCCGACCCACTTGCCGGATTCAAGTGTACCGCAGGACTTGCCGGCTCTTACGGATCGTCCGACACGCTTCGGTGTGTAGGCGACCAGCTTGCCTGCCATTGCGGTGGCCACGGCAGTCATACCGATCTTAACGGTGCCGTCTCCCTGCTCCTTGAACCAGATATGGTTATCCACATCGTAGAGCAAATCGTCAGGCAGATTACATCCACGTACAACTGGCATTGCTATGCCTCCTTGGTCATTTTTGGGTCAATCTCAGCTCGCAACCGGATCGGTTTCGAGGAACAACAGAACTCCCCCAACTCGGCGACCTGCATTTTTCCACTGATAAACAGGTACAGGTGACTGGATACCATCTTCATCATTTCGAGGCGATTCGTAGTTTCCGCATGCCCGGGCTGCATCGCAATCAGATTGTAATGATAGACGATTTCCCGACACGTCTCGCGACAGGCATTGAAGCTCGGCTCGCCTTTGGCCCCCTGGCGGTGCAAGGCGAGCAGCCGAAATCCCTCGCGGGTGTCGTCGGTAGGGACATCACCCCGCGCAACGATCCAGTGCTCGACGACCTCTTCGCTGAGTTGCAGGAGTTCATCGATCGCGGCCTGCACATCAGGTACCGCGCGGACCCCCGCGATGGCCGACTCGATGTCAGCCAGCGGCCTCATGCCAGGCCTTTCTGTTTGAGGAAGCTGATCGAGTCAGAGATGTTCTCGTGGACTCCGACCTTTTTCGGCTTCAGGCCCAGCGCCATGCCGAGCAGTTGAGTGAAATACAGGATCTTGATGTCGACCGTCTCGCCGAGCGTCTTCTCGGCCCGGATCTGATGCATCTCGAGACCCGTGTGGCATGTCGGGCATTCGGTCGCGATAACATCCGCGCCAGCCAGTTTTGCCGCCTTGAGTATATTGAGTACCAGCTTCGTCGAGGTGTCACTGTCTGACAGCGTATGCGCACCGCCGCAACACGCGGTCTTCAAAGGAAACTCGACGTTTTCGGCACCCGCTGCGGCCAGCAGGTCGTCCATGAAGTGCGGCTTCGATGTCGACTCGCTGCCCGGCCCCGCGTCTTTTTCAGGAAATATGTGTCGCGGCCGGGTGTACATGCAGCCGTAATAATTCGCCACCTTGATACCGCTCAGCGAATTCCTGACGCGCGCGGCCAGCCCGTCTTCTCCAATCGCGTCCTTGATCCAGTCGAGCGCATGGATGGTCTCCACCTGACCCGATTCGTAGGTCTTGTGACCTGCTTTCTTTGACAGTCTGTCGACTACTTCGACCGATTCGGCATCATTCTTCAGATCGTACTCGGCTTTCTTGAGATTGTGGTAACAACCGTTGCACGGTGCCATGACGACATCCATGTCCATCTCGTTGACTGCTACTGACATGACCCTCGACGACAAATAGGTCTGCAGCTTCGGATCGACGTTCTTGACCTCCATCGCCCCACAGCAGTTCCAATTCTCCACTTCGACGAGATCGAGCCCCAGCGCCTTGCCAACGGCCTTGGTTGATCGGTTGTAGGAGTGACCCGTACCTTCGAGCGCACAGCCCGGGTAATAGGCTACTTTCTTGTATTTGTCTTTTGTCGTCATATCGTTCCTAGGCCGCCGCATCCTCGCGAGCGACATCGACCAACTGTGCAAGAGTCAGCGCCTGTTCCTGTTTTTCATGCTGCTCGGCGATATACTCCTGCATCGCGTTCGCGGCACCCGACCAGTTTCTGGTCCGTGGCGCGATCAATGTCGCCATTCCCATGCGAGTCAGAAGTCCGATTGGCAGATGTTTCAGGAGACGCATGACCATTTCGATCATCCAGTCCTGAAACAAGCCTTGTTTCGTACGACTGAAGAAGCGCCGTATGGTACGACTCTCTTCGATCTTTCCGGTCTTGATAATCTGTTCCGTGAATACTTCGTCAAAATGCATCGACGGGGATTTGGGCGTGTGGCCCTTGCGCTCGAGCCAATGTGACGTCGCTTTCATGACGCCCTCAGGGAATACATCACGCGGACAGGCATAGGTGCATTTGTTGCAGGATACACACTGCCAGATAATGTCCTTGTCGCGCAGCAACTCCGATTCCATACCCATCCGAATCAGATAAATCCAGTAGCGCGGATTGAAGTCTTCATTGATCGCATTGACCGTGCACGAGTTTGTGCAGGAGCCGCACTGCCAGCAGCGATGAATGTGCTCACCGCCCGGCAGCGCCGATATTTCTTCTTCCAGCGCCTCGTTATAATCGGTTACGACTCGCGGCTCGATGAACGTGCTCCAGTGGCCCGACACATCGACACCGTCGATTACCAGTTGTTCATGTGTTTTCAGGTTCTCGGGGCGAATCAGCGATTTTTCATGAATAGGCATTTAGTTTTTGGCCTGGCTTATTAAACTTGAATCGTCGAGTACAAATGCCTCGCCATCAATCGACTTGAGCCGCATTTTACCGTTTCGCGGCTGCACACCGTCGAGACCCAGAAGACGCCTGGTGTGTTGCATCGGATCCTCGGGCGCGGAAAAATCTGTGCGCAGGTAACTGCCGCCTTGCTCGCAAATGTACTGCGCATAGACCTGGGCGCAGAGGATATCGACATACTGCAGCACGTCGCGAAAGACGCCTTCATCGCTCAAGAACTGACTCAGTTCTTCGCGCAGCACCAGGTACGTGCCGTAAGCGTCACCAACCGGAATCCGGATGTGGTCGACATCATCGCCATGCCAGATTTCCCGCAGGACGCCTGTGTTGGCCCTCGCATCCCAGATCCAGCGATTCATCAACGGTATTCGCTCCGGGTCAACGTTGTGCAGCATTTCGGTTGCCAGGTCCCTCACCCAGCGATGCTTCTTGTCATTCGGAAAGCGCGCACAGAATGCATCGATACGAGCGTCGACATTGCTGTCGTCAGCAAACAGTTCCCTGATTCCGTCGTGCAAATCGGCGAAAGATTCCGTATTGAGCCAGTCACCAATTCGGCGGCGCACCGTGGCCATGAATGTGCACAGCCCCATGAACGTTTCCAGCTCCAGCTTGTCGACCGCACCGTTGCCGAGCGCTTGTTGAAACATCGCGCTTTTCAGCTTGACTGCGTCGACATAGCGTTCAATCCCACCCAGGTCTTCAGAACCGGTAATCATGATCTGTAACGCCGTTCGAATCGCGTCGCCGGAAAGTTCGAGCACAGGACGATCAATGTCAGGCTTTGTAAGTGCGGATAGCAGCGACATGGCGGCGGTCGCGTTATGCGCTCTTTTCGACCGGCTGATGCAGGCCCGACAAAACGGCCATTGCCGCCGCGTGGCCCTGGGCGATGGAATCGTCAATCGTCTCGGGGCCCGTTGCAGCGCCGGCAACGTAGACGCCGGCACGCGACGTCGCCCCCATCGCACCGTATTTGTTCGCGCTGCTTACGAAACCGTGCTCCTCCAGGTCGATGCCGAATGTCGCAGCGATGTCCGGATTGTCGACGTTCGGGTCCATGCCGATGGCGTGCACGACCATGTCGAAGGGAATCGTGATCGGCCGTTTGACCAGAGTGTCTTCGCCCTTGACGATCAGTTTCTCGCCGTCGGACGTCACCTCGGCGATACGTGCCTTGATGTATTTGACCTTGAACTCTTCCTGGCTACGCCAGTAGTACTTGGTCTCGTAAAGTCCGAATGTCCGGATATCCATGTAGTAGATGTAGACGTGGCAATCCGGAAGCTCCTCACGTATTTCCATTGCCAGGTTGGACGAAACCGTGCAACAGATCTTGGAGCACCACTCCCTGCCAATCTGTCGGTCCCGCGAACCAACACACAACAGTATGGCGACGCGTTTCGGCGCGCGGCCATCTGACGGACAACGAACGCCGTTGCCGGATGAGATCATCTGTTCAACCTGTGTCGTCGTAACGACATCCTCAAATGTGCCGAATCCCCATTCAGGCTTGTTGACCGAATCGAAATGCGTAAAGCCACTACAGAGTATCGCCGCCTCGACGTCCAGACTGTCGCCATTGGACAACTCCGCGGTGAAGCTCCCGGGCGTGCCATCGAACTTCGCTACCCTGGCGCCAGTGATGACCTGAACGTTGCTGTCACCTTCGACACGCCTGACCATGCCACCGATCGCATCCCTGGCCCATTCTCCGGTCGGGACCAGCTTGGCATAACCTGACAAGATAGGCGCACCGCCGAGCTTGTCTTCTTTTTCTACAAGAATGCTGGATTGGCCCACCGTACCCAGGCTGTGTGCTGCAGCCAGGCCGGCCGGTCCGCCGCCTACGATCAGTATTGGTTTAGTCATTGCTAACGCTCTATTCTCTTGAAACCCGGACCCGATGTGATCATCTTTCTCGGGTCGTACAGGGTCTCGCCCCGACCCGCTTCCACGTCCTTCAGATAAGCCTCGAACTCCGCTTTCTTCGCTTGCCAGTCGATGCCCAGCTTTTCCATCAGCGTCTCGGTCGACGATGCGTGCCAGTGCGATTGCACAATTTTGTAGGGGTGTGCACCGCAGACCAGCGCGGCGAATTGACAGTCCGCCAGTATCGGCAGGTTCACCGGTTTGCCAGCAGCCGCTCCGATCCACTGGTTCTTATCGAGCGTCGTGATACAGCCGGTATCGTGGCCGATCATCATGTCCGCCTGCGCTTCCTCGACAGCGACGCGTATCTTTCTGTCAATCGCGAACGAACGTGTGAACTCACGCTCCGAAATAATATGCCGGAAACCGAAACCACAGCAGTCATACCAGGTTCGATAGTCAATAACCTGCGTACCCAGTGATTCCAGGATGCCGGTCGTTACAGCCACGCGATTGCCACCGAGGATCTTGTCATCGTAGATCGCATCTTCGGGCACCATCTTGTATACGTGGCAGGCGGGATGGACCGTCGCACGGATATGACTGCAGTCGATCTGCTGGCGGCTGGCAATCGCGTCGCGCATGACGTGCAACCACTCCGAGTAATGCACAACCTCTTCGGGTATCAACAACTTGCCGTCAATGAGGCGGCCGAGTTTACCGAGAATCTTTTTTACGCTTTCGCGAAGTTTCGCAGACTGCATAAGGTAACCGCGCACCTCTTTATAGTTTCCAAAAGAGGTGCCGCAGTGAACCAGCGGGTAGAAGTAGCCTTCCGGCAAGCCTTGAGCTTTCGCTGAAACATAGGCCTGGTGGAAGTTTCGCAGGAATACGGCAGCGAGGCTCTCGATGTTGCCGATGCCGGAGCCATGGTAATTCCACGCGGTGCACGACGTTTGATCGGTCTCGTCCAGATACCGGATGTCCATCTCGTTCATGAGCCAGAGCAGTGATGCCGGATAGCCGGGAATGTTGCCGCACTGTCCGCAAGACTTGTGATGCCAGAGTTGTGTCGTGGGAATCTGCTTGTCCCAACCGTAAAGCGTCTTCACGGTCACAGGTTCGTGCTCGTCGCGAACACGATGTACGACGATCTCGCCGTCTTTCTCGAGTTCCCACATGACATCGCGAACATCTCCAACGCGATCCTTGTTGGTCAGCATCGAGCGTCGATTGACAATCTGATCAACCCACACAGTTGCGACGTGAGCGTCTTCCTTGCTCAGCTTTGCATCGGTCCACTCAGACCCATGTCCAGTAAAACGGTCCCCACCATTATCTGTCGCCATTTCGTCTCTCCTAATCTTCGTCCTGCTCGTCGAGGAAGTCGTCGTAGTCATCGCGTTTTTCGTCCATGATGTCGCAAATCACGTCGAACAGGTTCTCGTCTATCGTTTCGAGACTGTCGAGCACGCCAGTCTCTTCCCAGATTGTGTACAACTCGACCGACGTCTTCAGATTGACTTCCCATGCGGTTTTCGTTGTATGTAATGTCGGCATTGGAATGGCCTTGCGCAATGTCTCTAATGGCGCATCGACCTTTGAAATATTCGGCCCCCAGTCAGCAAAACCATCGGGGGTGATCATGTCCGGAGACAACTGGTTACCTGTTGAAATGAGCTTCAACATGACGCGGCTGAACGGGCGCAAAACATTCTTCGCCGATTCCATGCCGTGCTTGATCGCCGTTTCGCGCATCAGCATCACCAGTCCGCCAGGCGAGTTGCCAAACGGGCAGCGCGCCGCACAGGTGTAACATTGCGCACAGGACCAGATCTTTTCCTGCATCGCATCGTAAATGCCTTCGAGATTCTCGGTCCAGAGTAGCTGCACGATCTCGCGCGGACTGAAATCGTAGTAATGTGCAGCCGGACAGGTCGCCGTGCATATGCCGCAGTTCAGGCAGCCGTTGAGCTCATGGTCGTAGCGCAGGTCCGCCTGGATATCCTGGAATATCTCTTCGAGTTGCTCGCGTTCGACTGGCGGTTTGTCGGAAACCGGATCGCCGATGTGTTCCTGAATGCGGGATGTTGACGAATGCGACATGTGCGTTACCTAGTAGGTCATGACTCGACAGTCTTCTTCCATGACCTGTTCGATCAGATGCGCACCACCGACGATGCCTTCGCATTCCGGAATGAGGTCATCCACGGTCATGTCGAACAGGTCGAGATTGGGTGAACAGCAGTAGAATTTTACACCAGCCTCGTGGGCATCCTGAATAAAGCTGTAAACGGACTTCGGCGACCCTTCCTTTACGAACAGTTCCTCCGCGACGCCCTTCTTCATGAGCCGGCCCGCGGTTGCGGTGCAGATCACGTCTACGTTGTAGTCCATCGCCGCGGCAACCGTTGCCTGAAATATCGGAGCACCGAGCTCTTCGCCGTTTCGTGGATCGGTATTGGCCATCACGATTATGAGTTTGTCTGACATTGTTCTTTTCCTTCGGCGTCCGACGACCCTGCGGAGCAGGATCGTACAACAGCACATTAGCATATCCTAAACTACGTAATTATCCAATTCCTTCGCGGCCTCAGCCGCCGCTTTAGGTGCAGACATCAGAGCCGTGCACTGCACCAGGCCTGTCATGATCGGCACGAGTTCGTCTTCTATCTTTGTCTGCAGCGCGCGTAATCGCTCGAGCCCCGCAGCCGCATCCTCGGGCACTTCCTCGAATTCCATAACCAGGTCTTCTACCATGCCGAGCTTAATCCCGGGGTGGCCGGCAAAGCCATAGGCATTGCTACCGATCCGAAATAAGCTCGCCCGGCCGCTCGCATCGGTCGCCAGCAATGTCGCGTCCCGCGGCGGTATCGGCCAGTCGCGCATATAAATGACCTGGGTAAATTCCTTTGGCAGGAACCCGTTCAAGGCAGCATCGTCGCATCTGCTCGCGGTGACGCACTCGAACATCAGATCGGTCTGTTGCACCCCCCCTCCCGCGGCGATCGCGAGAATCTGTGCGCCGAGGCCGATGCCGATAACAGGCGTGCCTTCATCGAGCCTTGCCCGGCACAGCTCGATTTCTTCGGCCAATGTTGGCACGTCCCTGCCGCCGGCACTGCCCCAGGGTCCACCGCCGAGCAAGATCAGCGCATCCGCGGGCAAGTCCATGGCCGGCAGTTTGCCGCCGCCCGCGAATGGGCGGAAGTACTGAAAACGAATGCGTCGACCTTCGAGGTGGTCCTCCATGAGACCGAGATACTCGCCCGACGTGTGCTGAATGACCGCCACGACATTCATCGGTGTTTCGGTGCGACCAGCCATCGCAAATGCGTCAGGACTGCATTTAGACATGCTTGCCCGCCGAATCGATAGCCGCGCCGATCGCCGCCTGGAAATCCGCCGGCGCAACGCTGAGCATATCGACATCGTTGTCGGCGAAGAATTTGTCGATGACCTCGCCAATCTCGTCGATCCTGGTGCCCAACAGCCGTGCTTCGAGGTCGAACACGATGCGTGGCGGCGTAACGAAAAAATCTCCGCTGAACAGCACCCGTTGCAGGATCTGTCGTGTCGGGCCTTCCAGTTTCAGGAATGCCTCGATCGTGCCGCCGGGACCTGTGTGACTGCCGGCCAGAACCTCGGCCTGGTCGCCCGGGTTGTCGATTTCCGCGACAAACTCGTCCGTGCCGATTTCTTCATCGAAATATCTGGCCGCCAGCGATTCTTCATTGTCAGTGATATGGCCGGGTTCGGCATCGATGCCAAAGCGTTCGCTGAATCCCGTGATGAGCGCACGCTTGATCGTCTCGAGATCGGGCAGATCATCACCCAGTAACTCTTTGAGCGTAACGACTCGCTGCGCTGCGGAATCGAGCTTGCGCTTGGCCAGCTTGGCCTCGGGTACGTTCAGCGCACTCAGCATATGTTGCGGATTCATGTCGACGAGCACCGTGCCCTGATAAATCAGCACATCCCCGTCAAAGAAACCGCCGGTGCCGCTGATCTTGCGGCCATCCACTTCAATGTCATTGCGCGGACGGAATTGCGCGTCAATCCCTAACGAACTCATACCGTTCGCGGCAGCGGTGCAGATCTCACGTGCAAGATCAGGCAATGCGGCGATACCCAGGGACTTCCGGTTGAATACGAGTTCCCAGCCAAGCTGCCCTTCGTCGAGGTATATCGCGCCGCCACCCGTGATTCGCCTGACAGTGCCGACACCGTTTTGCCGACAATACTCAAGATCGATTTCCCGACTGAGGTCCTGGTGTCTGCCGATCAGCGCAGTTGGCGGAAAACGCAGAAATCGTATGGTGTCGGGCACACGATGCGCCTGCCGTTCTTCTATCAGTGCTGCATCGAAGGCAATATTCGCGCGGCCTTCGCGGACACCGGTGTCAATGATTCGAAACGTATCAGCCATGCTCGGAATGTACGGGCAGCCTATTCAACGCGGACCGGAATATCGAGTTGCCTGCGAATTTTCCTGATGTCCTTTTTTTTCGGTTGAAACGGGTAGCTGGCGATGTCGCTCGGCGGCGAATCGCCATAGGGCCGATCACACGCCGAGATATCGTCCTGAAATTTTCCCGGGCAGCCCGATGTGCGAAACGCAATTCCGGCATCGATGACATCCGCGAGTTCCGCGGCAGCCATGCCGAAATCCGTCACGCGCCCCACCTCGTCAAAACGCATCTGCTCGACGCGCACGCCGCGATAATCGATCAGATAACGTCCGAGCTGCACGCGGCGCCACTGATCCCGAGGCGTGGCGGGCAAATGATCCATCAACGAGCCCTGCTCGGGAAAGAAACAGAACATGTGACTGTGGCCACCGATGTCGACCAGTTGCTGGACCAGTTGCAGCACTTCTTGCTCGGTCTCGCCCATGCCGACGATGATATGCGCGCCGAATTTTTGCGGCCCGAAAATATCCTTTGCATCGAGCAGGATGTCCCAGTATTTCGACCACTTGTGCGGCGACTGCACGCCCTTGCCGCGGGTGCGATCAAATACCTCTGGCGTGGCGGCATCGAGTGCAACCGTGAAGATATCGGCGCCCAGGTCCCTGGTTTTTCGCACGTCATCGCGCGTCATGGTCGTCGGATTGGACAATATCGAAACCGGTATCGCCTGCGGATCGATTCGATCGGTCCACTGTTTGAGCACGGTGAACGTGTCTTCTTCGGAGCGCGGATGCGTGATCATCGAAATACACATGCGATGAAACGGGCTGTTCTCCGGATCCTGCGCCACAATATCCACGATTTCCGCCATCGGCACGGCCGGCCAGTCAACGCGAATGAAGTTGCGGTCCGCGTAGTCACGGTCAGCCTCGCGATGTCGTGCGAGACCGCAATAAGCACAGTTCGCGCGACACCCTTCGGGGTAGGTCAGCAGCAGATTCAGGCAGCGTGTGCACTCACAGCGATACATGCGGCCGCCCATGATACCGAGCGTAATCGCGGCCGCGTTCGACAACTGTACGTAGTCAGGCGACTTCATGGCCGGTGTGAGGTAGTTGTTGTTGGGCAGATAAACGCCCTTCGGCGGAATTGCATTCTCCTTTACCTGCTTGCCGTTGCGGCGATCCACTGGAGTCTTCTCCGGCAAACGAGGCTGCATCGCAGGACCCGAATTTGGTTCAATACAACTCATAGTCTGGTGTCCTCTGATCAGGCCGCGCAAGAGCGGCCGAGCGGTGCCTTGAATTCACTGCCAAGTTTTATCGAGCAGCAGGAGTGAGCCTGTTCGAATGGCCGGCCTATTGTATGTGCGACGCTGACCGCTCCGTCGGCGGGGAACGCGATACCGTCAAGGCCAGCCATGATGGCGTACGCGTCCGTAACACGCTTGTGCATGCCCGGCGGTCGTGCGCAGCCCAGCAAAACCTGCTTGTCGGGCAGCCGTTCGCGAGCCTCGAGAAATATTCTTCCGACGTCGCTGGTACTCGGCGTCACAAACGTCCCTGGCTTCGAGTAGAACGGCATGATCACGACAAGCACGAGCGCGGTAACCGGGTAACGACTCACAATATCAAGTGCATTGGCCTCGCCGAGAATCTGACCGTAGTGGAGGCCGATAACGATATGCGGCGTCACCTCCATCGAAGTCGAGCACAGGGCCGCCAACGTCGTTTCGAAATCGGCAACCGGGCGGTCCAGCTTGTAAACCTGCCGAATCGTTGCCTCTGCTCCAATGACATCCATCATGACGGTATCGACGCCGGCCGACTCCATGGCCTTTGCCTGCTGTTCTTGCATCAATGCGCTGTGTACTGCGATCTTCAGGTCCGGGTAGTCGCTCTTGAGCCGTTCGACGACGGGCAGATAGCGGCTGTAGTTGATCTCATTGCGTTTGTTCGAGCCGCCGGACAGGAGAAAGCCGTTCAACGCTTGCGAGTCGATCAGCTGGCGAACTTTTTGCTCGAGCATCGCAGGATTTGTCGCCGGAATCATCGGTTCGAGAATCTTCTTCTGGCAGTGGTCGCAATTCAGACCGCAGGCCGCCGCCGTGATTGAAAATGCCGGGAAGCTGTTCTTGTTGCAACCGCTAAGCTCGGAACTTTCGTACTCTTTGAACGTTGGTGTCGAGAATCGAATCGGTCGAGGGTCCCGACCTGTTGCCGCCGCTTCGAATTGTGCAATCAGCGGCGCATCGAATTCGGCGTCTTCGAGATCTTCGATGTCCGCAATTGCGTCATGCCAATTCACGAAAAACTCCCAGCCGTCTGGCTACGGTGAACATTATTCACGGTTTTCTGACCGCGACAACCTCGCTTGCGATCGATTTTATCTCGTCGCGAACGGCGCCAGCATACGGAGAATCCACCAACGTCCTGATCCAGGCTTCCTCGATCTCCTCCTCATCGATCAAGTCGCACTCCATGTTTCGCAGCAGCTTCGTCGCTTCAGCGGGAAGCGCGTCGGGGAATTCGCGTCCGGCCAACTTCCCCCAAAGCCCTGCCCAGTAGCGCGCCACGGTCCAGGGATTGTACCCGCCGCCGCCCAGGACGACAGTGGGATGATCCAGGGCTATGAGCTTTTCGACAGCATGCCACAAAGCGCCGTTGCTCAGCAGCATGCCGGACAGGGGATCGCCGGCCAGGCAATCTGCACCGCAGCACAGGACGAGCGCATCCGGTGAGAATGCGTCCGCAAGCGGCAAAACCGCCTGCTCGACCAGGTAGTCGAGTTCGCTGTCATTGATGCCCTTCGGCACGGGCAGGTTGCGGGCACCGCCCTTGCGCCTCTCGCCGAGCTTGCCGCTGTAGGGCCAGCGATCCTGTTCGTGAATGGAAACGGTCATTACCCGCGCTTCGTCGACGAAAGCATCCTCCACGCCATCGCCATGGTGTGCGTCGAGATCGACGTACAGGACTTTCTCCCGGCCGCGCCCCAGGAAAGTGCGGATTGCAAATACCGGATCGTTGAAATAACAAAAACCGCTGGCCCGATCAGGGCGACCGTGATGCGTGCCGCCCGACGGGTGGAACACCACATGACCTTCACAGGCGAGCTCTGCCGCCATGATCGAACCACCGACGGCCGTCGCTGCCCGCTCAAACAGCCCGGGGAACAGGGGATTCTCGAAGGTACCGAAGTGATGGCGTGAACGAATTTCCGGGGCTACCTGCCCCGTCGAATCTGCGTATTGCAGCGCCTCGACATAGGCTCGATCATGGAATTCAGTCAGTTGACTGACCGTCGCAGGTGAACTGGTGCGGAAGAATTCCTCGGGTAACCAGCCGAGCGCACGTACAAGGTCCAGCACCGTGGAGTGACGCATGATATTCAGCGGATGATGTCTGCCGAAAGCCGATCGTCGAAAAACATCGCTGCCGATGTACAATGGTTTTGGCCTTTTGGGCCGAATCGCCAGCGATCGGTGATTTGACATCACGGCAGGTGCGGTGCGCGCACTGTTTTCCTGTTGTGGACTTTGCATACAGGACCGATAGAGGTAATTTCCAGACAGGTGCGTCGGACGAGAGTATTCTATCCACCTAATAAAGACAATTCTGATATTCTAATATGCCCTGCGGGATCCGATCGGCCGAAACATAAAGAGGTGATATTCAATGTCCAGTGAAGCTCAGGTAGTTCAAGATACGGTGAGTGCAGCACCAGTTGCCGCTCCCGAAACCAAAAGTATGTCGATGATCGTGACGAAAGGCAGCCTGGACTGGGCCTATCCGCCGTTTATTCTGGCGACGACTGCCGCAGCGATGGGCCTTCCGGTAACGATGTTCTTTACGTTTTATGGGTTGCCGCTGCTGCTGAAAAAACTCGACCTGACGCTGACAGCCGCTGGCAATCCAGCGATGAAGATGCCGATGATGGGTGCCCACATGGGGCTGCCGAACATACTGACGGCTATTCCCGGCGTCGATGCAGCCTGTTCCAAGATGATGAAAAACCTGATGAACAAGAAAGGCGTGGCATCGATCGAAGATCTTCGTGAACTCGCGATTGAAGCCGACGTCCGGATGATCGCGTGCCAGATGACGATGGACTTGTTCGAATATTCGCTTGACGACATGATCGAGGGTCCGGAGTTGGGCGGCGCAGCCACCTATATCGAATGCGCAACCCAATCGGATATCAATCTCTTTATCTGATCACCATCATCAACCTACGAACCAGACAATAAAACCGGAGCAACAGCAAATGGCTGATCACACACTTGATGCGAAGGGGCTCAACTGCCCGCTACCCATTCTGAAGGCGAGAAAGGCGTTGAAGGAGGTGCCTGCCGGCGGCACGTTGGAGATTCTGGCCACTGATCCCGGCTCGGTCGCGGACTTTGAAGCCTTTTGCCGCCAGACGGGAAACGAGTTGCTTGAACACTCGGTCGACGACTCGATTTACCGATTCCTGATCAAGCACACGGCAGCCTGAGCCGCCGCATTGCGAGGCGCCGAGAGCCGGGTCCCGGCGCGCCGATTCTCGTGTGCCTTAGTCTTCTCAACCTTGTTGGCGTGCAGTCGTCAGTGCTTTCTTGATTACGGTGTTGTACTAGATTTCTAAGAATTCATCAGACGGAGCATTTCGGTGGTGGACAAAAAACGTGGAATTCATGCGCTGTACGCGAAAGACCCTGTCGAAGCAGATGAACTCGTTTGGGGCAGACGGACCGATCCGATCACGCGTCGTGGCTTTCTGACACAGAGCAGCCTGATCGCAATGTCAACTGCGGTCGGCGCCTCAATTCCATTCGCCCAATTGATGCCCGGTGGACTGATTCCGGCTGCAGTCGCACAATCCAGCCAGGCCTTCCAGATTCCTGGCAAGGAAGGATTGATCATTCTGAATGACCGCCCGGTCAATGCAGAAACGCCCGCGCACCTGCTCGACGACGACGTCACGCCGGCGAAGTACCTGTTTGTCCGCAACAATGGCACGCCGCCGGTCGCCGACCGGATTGATCCCGACAACTGGGTGCTCGAAATCGATGGTGAATCGATAACACAAAGCCGGTCTTTTTCGATCGCCGAGCTGAAAAGACGATTCAGGCACTACACCTATCAACTGCAACTGGAATGCGGCGGCAATGGCCGCAGCGAATTTGTACCACCCGCGTCCGGCAATCAATGGTCGATTGGCGCAATCGGTTGCCCGTCGTGGACCGGCGTTCGGCTCCGGGATGTGCTCGAGGAAGTGGGCATCAACGACGATGCGGTCTACGTCGCCTATTACGGCGCCGATACGCATGCCAGTGGTGATCCGAAAAAAGTCCCGATTTCTCGCGGTGTGCCCGTAGCCAAGGCGCTCGAGAAGGAGACGCTCATCGCCTGGGCGATGAACGGCGAAGACATCCCGCATATGAACGGTTATCCCCTGCGGCTTGTTTGTGCAGGCTGGCCCGGCTCGGTATGCGGTAAGTGGCTGAATCGCATCGTCGTGCGTAACCGGGTCCACGATGGACCGAAGATGACCGGTACGTCGTATCGCGTACCGTGCCAGTCAGTGGCACCAGGTAGCGTCGTGCCGGAAGAGCAGATGTGCATTATCGAGTCAATGCCGGTCAAGTCACTCATCACGTTTCCAAAGTCAGGTATCGAACACGCTCTGGGAGAGGCATTCGCGGTACGAGGCCATGCCTGGGCCGGCGATCTTGACGTAAAGACTGTCGATGTATCCATCGATTTCGGATCAACCTGGCAGAAAGCGAAACTCAAGGCGCCGGTCAATCGCCTGGCCTGGCAGCATTGGAATGCCGTCATCGAATTTCCGCAAGCCGGCTACTACGAAGTCTGGGCGCGCGCGACCGATAGCGCCGACCAGGCACAGCCTATGGTATTGCCAGGATGGAATCCAAAAGGCTATCTGAACAACGCCTGCCATCGCATCGCGGTGCGAGTCGCCTGATGGCAAAGCGACCGATTACCCTGCTTTGGATCGCTATTGCGTGGCTTGCCACTGCCGGTGCGCAGGAAACACAACTCGATGCTTTTACCGGACTCAAGATGTCGGGTGACTGGGAACTCGTACGCAACAATTGCATCGCCTGCCACTCGCCCAGGCTGATTACTCAGCAGCGTGGCAGCGAAGCACAGTGGCTGAACATGATTCGCTGGATGCAGGCGAAGCAGAACCTGTGGGAATTTGATCCGCTAACCGAGGGCAAGATCATCGCCTATCTCGCGGAAAACTACCCACCGGAAGCGTCTCGACGTCGCGCCGCGATACCGCCGGACCTGATGCCACCAAATCCGTTTGCGCCACCAACGATACAACACGATGAGTAGCAACACCTATCACAGGACAACGGCATGCTGGTAAATCCATCTGATCTGGTCGCCAAAGCGAAGGCGACAATTACGGAATGTTCGGTTAGTGACGCACATGGCTGCATTGCTTCGGACACGCTGCTTATCGACATTCGCGAGCCGGCGGAATACACCAGAGGTCACATACCGGGAGCGCTGCACCTGCCGCGCGGCCTGCTCGAATTCGACCTGCACAATCTCGTCGAGCGGGCGCGCATCGACATGAACGTTCCGCACGAGGAGCAGCCGATCGTCCTTTATTGCGGCACCGGGGGCCGATCGTCACTTGCCGCAAAAACTGCGGAGGATCTTGGCTACAAGAACGTCAAATCGATGGCCGGTGGAATCGTCGCCTGGGCACAGGCAGGATTACCGATAGACTGCCCCGAGTAGCGAACCGTTTCCCGTCAGTCCTTTACAACGCGTTTTTGAATCACCTTAACGTGCGGCGGCCCGCCGTGCGGACCCTTGTGATGCGGACCCTTATGATCGATGAAATGTACCTCGCTGCCATGCCCGGCAGACTCGAGTAAGGCCTTTATGGCCTGTTGAGTCGCTTCATCGATAGGCTTGCCGCTCATGATCATGATCCCATCCATGCTCTCGGCGGTGACAAATTTCCTGTCGTGCCTGACGTGAACATCCACGTCTTCACCGTGCTGGTCGCTCACCCAGACGGCGCCGTGATGACCACCGTCAAAAAACGGCATCTTGATGCTCTTGCCTTCGACATCGAAAGTGAAGCCATCCGTGTCTCGGGAAACCAATATCGTTCTGCCTTCTTTGTCGACGATTGAACGAGTCTCGCCCTCCTGCAAATCGTGCAGGTCGAATCCGAGTTCATCGCTGTCGAGCTCGATCCGGACCTCATCGTCCCCGCTGTCACCGACTATTTCCATCACCATCTTTCGCTTGACTTCCTCGTCTGCCAACGCGACGCCAAGCAGGCCGAGCGCACCGATCGTCAATGCAATTTTTCCCAGTTTCATAATCTCATGCCCCATTTTCCTGATATACACGACTCCTAAGATGCGCATTGAGTCGATATCGTCGCAAAGTGCTCATCACCCATGCGGATCTGCACGGATTCTACTCGAATGGCGCACTCTTTTCGGGCGCAGCGGCGCTACAATGACTGACACATGAGCAACCTGCGCAAAGCACACTGGGAACAGGTTTACGCGACCCGGGAAAGCACCGAAGTATCGTGGTATCAGCCGGTGCCCGAGAAGTCCCTGCAACTGATTCGCGCGACGGGCGCACCGCACGCCGCCCCGATTCTCGATGTCGGCGGCGGCGCATCGACGCTTGTCGACCACCTGCTTGAGTCAGGCTTCAGCGATATCAGCGTTCTGGACATCGCCAGTGGCGCGTTCGGGCAATCGCGTGCCCGGCTCGGCCCCTTGTCCGATCAAGTCACGTGGATCGTCTCCGACATCATCGCATTCGTCCCGTCACGCCTGTACGCGGTCTGGCATGACCGGGCAGTGTTTCACTTCCTGACAGGAGCGGCAGAGCGCAACCGCTATCTGAGCGTATTGCGCGAGTCCCTGCAGCCAGGAGGACATTTGTTGTTGGCCACGTTCGGGCCGCAAGGTCCACGACGTTGCAGTGGACTTGACACGCAGCGCTACTCGGTCGCCGACCTGCAGGATTTGCTTGGCGCAGATTTCACGCTGCGCGCGCACGAGCTCGATCAGCACAGCACCCCGACCGGGTCGGGGCAGCAATTTCTATATACGTGGTGGCAGTACGGTGCTGAGGACACTTAGCGTGTCATATTGCTGGCCAGGGACTGAACTCTTTCTTTCTGGCGCTCACTTAATTCGGCCATTGCCTGCAAATCGTCGCCATCGAGTCCGAGCATTACCGCCCAGGAATTGAGGCTAAGCTGCTGATCTTGTGGTGCTTCAGTATTCTCGACAGCGGCAACTCCTGCAGCGACCACGACACCGAGTCGTTCCTCGCAATGCGATTGCGGAAACGCGCGATACTGGTACGCGGCCAGCATTGGCTGAGGCAATGACCAGACTCTTGCAAGTTCAGCGGTCATGATCTTGTGATCCGTCGCAAATTCCGCGAGAAACAACCCGGACAGCGCTTCCGGCCTGCTTTGTTGCTGGTGTGCCGCGAGCACATTGTTCACCCGGGCCGGCTCCATGTGCACCAGCGCCATCAGACCCAGGTTGTGGCAAAGACCAGCCGAATACGCCAGATCCCGAACAGCATCGTCGGCCGCCTCATCTGCTGCCGCTATCTTCTTGCAGCACTCCGCAGACAGCAGCGATTGCATCCAGAATCGATCCGTTTTGAAGGATGGACATCCTTTGTTATTGAACGACTGTTGAATCGCCATCGCCAGCACCAGGGAACGCACGGTATCGACGCCGAGAACGCGGGATATCGCTTCACCAATGCTGTTCACGGGCTCGGCGAGCCCGAAATACGCGGAGTTCGCAAGCCCGAGGAGCTTGGCACATATACCGGGGTCACCTTCAACCACTTCCGTAACCTTGTCGGCATCGATAAATTCATCACCAAAGCACGTCAGTATCTGTTGTGCTGTCGCCGGCAGCGGCGGTAACGTCGCGATGGATTGTGCGAATCTAGTTGCTGTTTCACTTGTATTTGTTGCCGCAGTCATATCTCTTCTCAACCAGCTATTTTTTGGACAGCCGCAAGCTCGGAGTTTGAGCCTGCAGCACGAGGGAATTTTGGTGCCAGCACATAGGGCCTGCCAATTGCAAAGCCTTGTGCATAGTCAGCGCCCAATTCTCGAACGACTTCGAGCAAGTCGTCGTTCTCAATGAATTCGGCGATAGTCTTGATGTTCAGGGTATTCGCTATATCGATGATCGACTTGACGAATATTCTGTCGGTCTTGTCGCGCAACAGATCGCGGATGTACATACCGTCAATTTTCAGATAATCGACAGGGAGTTTCTTGAGGTAGCCGAAAGATGACAGGCCACTGCCGAAGTCATCTAACGCGAACTGGCAACCCATTTCCCGCAAAGTCATCATCAGGCTGCCTGCCTCGGCGACGCTGCGGATTACCGCGGTCTCCGTGATCTCGAAGTTTATTGTGCCCGGCGGCAACGGTGAGCGCTCAATGGCATCCATGAGAAACTTCGCAAATCGTTTGTCCCCAATGCTTGCGCCGGACAAGTTTATCCAGTAGTTGCGTTGATCGGCCTGAAACGACTGATGGATGAACAATGTATCGAGCAGGCTGCTGACCACCCACTGATCCAATTCGACGCTAAGTCCATAACGCTCCGCTGCCGGGAGAAATGCGCCGGGCGGAATAATGCGGCGAGTATCCGGATCGCGAAGCCGCAACAGGACTTCCAGTCGCTCGGGCTCGACAATGTCGTCCGACAAGGGTTTGATGGCCTGCGCGTAGATCGCGAAACGATTGTTATCCATCGCCTCACGCAGCCGTTGCACCCAGCGCACCTGGCCACGGTGTGCCCGCGCCGAGTCCTTTTCGCCAGAAACCATGTGGACTCTGTTACGCCCGGCTTCCTTAGCTGCGTAGCACGCCGCATCGGCAAGTTGCTGCAGTTCATTGACGTCACCAACTGCCGGGTCAATCGGTACACCACCGATACTCACGCCGATTCGGTAAACCTCGGCATCCCAATGGAAGCGGAACACCTCGAGCGCCGATCGAATCGACTCTGCGATGCGTTTTGCGATGTCGTTGGGGCAATCCCACAGGATTATGCCGAATTCGTCACCACCCAGTCTTGCAACAACATCGTTGGTGCGAACGCTCTCGACGAGGATCTCACTGACGGCGCGCAACAGCTGGTCGCCTGCCGAATGCCCGGAGGTGTCATTGACGACCTTGAATTGGTCGAGGTCCATGAACATCAGGTGACTGGGAGTCCGGGTGTTCTTGCCCATTTCCCAGGCCCGCTGCAACTGCGCTTCGAAAGCGCGGCGATTGAGCAACCCCGTTAACTCGTCATAACTGGCCTGGTACTCGAGCTGCACCGTAAGCTTGAGAGATTCGGTCACATCCTGGATTTGAAGGACCGCGTAAAGAAACGCGCCGGTATCCGATCTGACAGCGGAAATGTTGGCGATCGACTGTAATTCCTCGCCATCGGCACCAACGCATGCGAGCTTTTCGTCCAGGCTGTCCGAGTCACCGTCGATGAGCTTTTTGAATTCGGCGTTGAAGCGCTCGCGGTCACGCTCCTCAATCATGTCGGCGAAGGGGAGTGCTGGCAGGCTGTCTGCTTCCGGCCAAAACATGTTCTTCAGCGCCGGATTGCCGTCGAACAAGACGCCGGTTTTGGCGATCAGACCCATGCCCGTCGGCGCGTTCTCGAATGCACGCTGGAAGCGCGTCTCGACCTCGGTCCGCGCCTGAATTTCGCGCGACAACTTCTCATGACTCTGTTCCAGCTTGAGTCTCGCTTGCTCAATCGACGCCGTCCGTTCTTCGACCTGCGCGCGCAAACGGTCGTTGGTCCGTTCGACCTGCCGCGTGCGATACGCGATCGCCGCCCAGAAGCAGAGCAAAACGATGCCGATCACGGCCAGGACGAACCACGCTTGTTGCCAGAAGAACGGCTTCACGGAGAATCGATGAGTGGCAAACTCGCTGCTCCAATCACCACCGGGATAACGTGCGCGTAGCATGAATTCATACTCGCCAGGCGGAATGCGCGGATAGCTCACCGAGCGGTTGGTCGTCGCCGGCCCCCAGTCAGTGTCAGTGCCACCGAGTTTGTAGCTGTATTCAACGGCTCTCGGGTTCAACAGAGAAATTGCCGCGTATTCTATTTGTGCTCCGAGTTGTGTCGGCTCGATCTCGCGATTATCGAGGATCTGTTTATGGTCCAGCGCGGTCTCTACCCGCACAATCGTCGGCGCCAGTTCGTTGCTTACCGGCATCTTTCGCGCCGTGTCCATGCGCGTGGCACCGTCAACCGTGCCAATCCAGAGCTGACCCTCCGAGTCGAAAAACGTAGCATGCACATTGGTTTCAAGACCGATGAAACCGACTTGCTGATTGTAGTGCGCGATATTCGGCTTGCCCGGCTCGAACTGGTACAAGCCCTGCTCGCCGCCAACCACTACCGTTCCATCCGGCATCGGCTCGACAACGTAAACCGTTTGGTCGGCCAGTGGTGTATCGGCACCAAAATTCGTAAATACGCCGCCCTGATAGTGATACAGGCCACCTTCCTCTGTTGCGACCCAGGCAGCATCCGGACCCGTCCGGCGAATGTGATCGAACAGAAGGTTTTCCAGGCCGACATCGCCGGCGATCAATTCTTCGTCGTAGTTGCCATCAGTGTTCGGTGTCAGCACCACAATACCGACCTCGTCTGCGCCATACCAGACGCTGCCATCCATCCACGTGTCGAGCGTATAGACGGAGCCTCCCCCGGGTACCGCGAATCGATAGTGTTGCTGGTCCCACGGCGTGTATCGGAATACGCCGGACTCAAGCGTTGAATACCAAATCGCACCGTCGACGGCGACGCCAATATCAAGAATGTCGGCTGCGCCGGATGCGGTGATGTGCTCACCCTTCAGAGTATCGACATTGACCTGATACAAGCCCTTTTCTCGTACACCCGCCCAGAGATAGCCATCATCGGCAACGACGACGTCCCTGACGGGTCCATCCGCGACGCCGCGATCCCCCCCGATAATGAGTAGCGACTCATCGGCACTTCGCATCAGCAGCTTCGCCTGCGTACCGAACCAGAAACGACCCTTATGATCCTCGGCTATCGACCAGACCGTGACGGGGTCCGGATTCGTTCTCAGCCTGTAATGTCGGAACCGATCGCCAAGGAATCGGATCAGGCGCGAACCGCTCGCCAGCCACAAGGAATTCTCTTTGTCGACGAACAGCGACGTAACCTGGTCGATTCCATCGTAGCTATTGACCAGGGCTGGAACGAAGTCGGCAATCTGCCCTTTCCTATTGAAACTGAAGAGTTCGTCTTCGGTCGCCGACCAGACGGTGCCCGTATGGTCTACAACGATGCTGACAATCTCTTTGTCGGCATCGATTTGCGCGACCATGTCGAACGCATCATCTTGCCAGATACCAACCTTGCCGCCTTCGCCGACCGCCCAGAGCACTCCGGAGTCGTCGATGTCGATGTGGCGCAGATCCGCATCACGAAGTTCGAAATTTGGCTCAGGCTCCAACACCAGTTCATACAATCCCGTCGGTGACGTCGCCCAGACCTTGCCGTCGTGCGTGGCAAGGGCCCTGATGCCCAGGCTGTCATCGCTGATCAACGTGCTGACAAATGCCCCATTCTCGGCTGTAATCTCGAATACACCGACGCCTTCGGCGATGGCGAATGTACGTCGTCCCACAACGTCAATGTCGAGTATCGGCGTATTGCCGTCGCTAATCGGATCGATTGTGTGAATCACGCGGGCGCCATGAATGGCTGTAATACTGCCGCGCGCGTCGCCAACCCAAATCGAATTGCTATCGCTGACATGCAGCGTGGTCAGCGAGTTGTTGGGAAGACCATCGGCGATCGTGAAGCTATCGAATTCCTTGCCGTCGTAGCGATTGAGGCCGCGAGCTGTCGTGAACCAGAGATAGCCGGCCTGATCCTGATCAATGTCGTAAACCGCGGATTGTGTGAGGCCGTCGAGAACCGTATAGGAGCGGAACGGTGCGGTCGCCGAACCTTCGGCGGCACCCGCGTCCAATGCCGGAAGAGCTACGCAAAACGCAAGCAATGCTGCCCAAACTGGAGATCGCCACTGCACCAACGGAACCTACTAAAATCAATAACTTAAGTAGTTTCTATATCGGCACGACGGCGCGGATCTTTAGCGCCGGGCACAACCTGAACGTGGCAATGCGCAGACACAAAGGAAAGCCCCATAAGTTGTTGATTTTTAATGGTCTGTTGTCAGGTGTTTTGCTCGGCTGCCCACTCCGTCAGGCTGCGGCCGTCCCCTGCCAGTCGTTCCAGCAGCGCCGCGGGCGTCCAGTTCGCCTCACCGTAGCGCCGCCGGAATTCCTTGATACGTGCGAGCACCCGGTCCAGTCCCACCGCGTCGGCATAATGCATCGGGCCGCCGCGCCAGGCCGGAAAGCCGTAACCATAGACATAGACGACATCGATGTCCCCGGGTCGTTGCGCGATGCCCTCGTCGAGAATCCGCAAGCCTTCGTTGATAAGGGCGTAGATCAGCCGGTCAACGATCTCGTCAGCCGCGACCGGATTACGCTCAATACCCAGATTCTTCGCTTCGCGTTCGATGATCTCCTGCACTGCGGCATCGGAGGATTTCTTGCGCGTCGCCGGGTCATAGCTGTAGAAGCCTGCTCCGGTCTTTTGTCCGAGCCTGCCGATCTCGACGAGTGCATCGGCGACCCGATATGAACGCGGATCACCGCGTTGATCGTCGGGCAGTGCCTGTCTCGCCTTGTAGCCCACGTCGAGTCCCGCCAGATCCGCAACACTGATTGGCCCCATCGCCATACCCCAATCGAACATCGCGGCATCAATACTCTCCGGCAGACCGCCTTCGATCAAACACAGCTGGGCTTCGCGGAAATAGCCCTGCAACATGCGATTACCGATGAAGCCGTAACAAACACCGGAGACGACCGGAACCTTGCGAATCTGCTTCGCCACGGCCATGCAAGTGGCGAGCACGTCGTCAGCTGTTTTTTCGGCACGAACAACCTCGAGCAGTTTCATGATGTGGGCAGGACTGAAGAAGTGCAGTCCGATGACGTCTTCAGGCCGGGTTGTCGCGGCAGCGATCTCGTTGACGTCCTGATAGGACGTATTTGTCGCAAGAATGGCACCGTCTTTGCACACGTCGTCAAGCCGGGCAAAAATGTCTTTCTTGAGCCGTGGGTCTTCGAACACCGCTTCGATGACCAGGTCGGCATCGGCCAGCGCCGCGTAATCCGTCGCGCCTGATATCAGGCCACGACATTGTGCCGCGGCATCTTCGCTGAGCTTGCCGTGCTTGACGCTGCCTGCATAATTTTTTTCGATTATGGACAAGCCGCGCTCGAGCGCCTCATCGTCGATTTCGATCATCGTAACCGGGAAACCGGCGTTCGCGAAACTCATCGCTATGCCACCGCCCATCGTGCCGCCACCAATAATGCCGACTGTCCTGATTTCGCGCTGAGCGGTGTCCCCGGGAAGGTCGCGAACCTTCGACGCCTCGCGTTCGGCAAAGAACATGTGCCGCAGGGCAATCGATTGCGGGTCCTGCATGCAGGCGACGAACATTTCGCGCTCTTTCCGAATCCCCTCTGCGAACGGCAGGGACGCGGCCGCCTCGACACAATCAACGATTCTCTGTGGAGCGTGCTGCCCGCGGGCCCGTTTCGCGAGATTCGAGCGGTAGCCGTCAAACAGGCCGGCAGGCGCTGCCTCGACGTCGAATTCACTGCTCCTGCGCGCCGGCGCCCGATTACCAATCAGTTCCCGCGCATAGGCGAGCGCTTCATCGTCGAGATTGCCCGAGACGACCTTGTCGACAAGCCCCAACTCGGCCGCGCGCTGCGCCGAAATCGGCGTGCCACTCAGAATCAGATCAAGCGCCGCCTGGAGTCCGGCAAGTCTCGGTACACGCTGTGTACCGCCTGCACCGGGCAACAGGCCGAGTTTCACCTCCGGCAACCCGACTGCGCCCGAGTCGAGCGCGATACGGTAGTGACTGGCCAGCGCAGTCTCCAGACCGCCGCCCAGTGCCGTGCCGTGCAACGCAGCGATGACCGGTTTTTCCGACGCCTCGATTTCATCGAGCAGATCGGGTAGAGACGGTTCAGCGGGAGGCTTGCCGAATTCTGTGATGTCGGCGCCAGCGATGAAGGTGCGCCCCCGGCAGCGTATGATTACGGCCTTCGACGCATCTTTTTGGGCCAGGCGAATCGCCTCGAGCATACCCTGCCGTACGGCGTGCGACAGGGCGTTCACGGGTGGACTGTCGATCGTAATCACGCCGACGTCGTCGACGATTTCGTAGCTAACAGGTGTGTTCATGGCATTCTCTTATGTCAATAGCCGGGCGCGGCAACGGCACCGCCGCGCCAATTCTGTTTTTCTGGTAGCATCTTCGCACCATGTACGGACAACTCATAGAACAAGCGGAAAGATACCTCAAGTCACTGTACGCTCAAGACAATATTGCCGCACAGCTGAAACGCATGCTGGCCGAATTGCTCGCCGCCGGCGAGGCGAACGCGGACGCCGCATGCCGAGCCCTCAAGCTGAGCCGCCGCACCCTGCAACGCAGGCTCAAAGCTGAGAAGACGAGCTTTCAGAAGATCCTGCAGGAAGTGCGTGCGGAGCTGGCGGTGAATTACCTGAGTGACGAGCGCCTGAAGGCGCTGGAGGTCGCGATGCTGCTGGGCTATTCGAGCATCAGTTCGTTCACGACCGCATTCAAGTCCTGGTACAACATGCCGCCGGCCGAATACCGGCAAAAGTTCCTTGCCGCGTAGCAACACACTTGGCACGCACCTGATCAGAACGCGATGTTCGTCGCCGCGGTTTCCCATTTACCATCTACAACCTGGTACAGATTAAGGTAATCTCCGCCCTGGTGCTTGGTTGCACTGAACGACAGCGACGGTCCACCAAAACGATCTTCGTAACGATCGATCTTCTCAATTTCCGCCAATACTTTTTCGACAGTGAGGTCGCGGCCAGCGCCTTCCAGCGCGCGCACTACGAGGTCTGCCTCGACGTAGCCAATAACCGACTGTGCTGCCGGCGCTTCGCCAAACATTGCGACATAGTCATTGTGCCACTGACCGATCGAGCTTTCGGCGGCAACTTCGACCTCAAAATCGGGTACGAAAAATGACGCGGCGGCGTACAGGCCTTCCAGTGCGCCGTCGCCCGCTCTGGCGACTTCAGGCACATAAGACACCATGTTGCTGATGACCGGTGCATCCCAGCCCGCGTCCCTGGCAGCGCTGTAGATCAGGATCGTGTCCTTGACGAGCGGCCCGAGCACCAGCATCTCGCAACCCGAATTCTTGATAGCCGTTATCGTGCCGATAAAATCTGTTTCCGTAGACTTATGACGCCCCTTGTAGGCAACGTCGAGGCCCAACTCCTCGACGGCCGCGTCAAAGCCGACTTCGTTCTCGTGGCCGTAGTCACTCGATACGGCCTGCAGGCAGACCTTCTTGAAACCATGCCTGGCAATCATGTATGCCATGCCACCACGAATTTGATCGCGATAGCTGACGAAATAGTTGAACTTCATCGGGTGCAACGGTTCATGCATTTGCACGGCGGCCGTCAGGGGGAAGAGGCTCGGCACGTTCGCCTCGAACATTCGCGGCATCAATGCGATATTCATCGGTGTACCCATGCTGCCGACCATCAGGAATATGTCGTCGACATTGAGCAGCTTATTGGTGGCCTTGACGGCGACCGGCATCTGGTACTGCGAATCCTCGACAATAAACCTGATTTTCCGGCCATGGATTCCGCCAGCCGCATTGGCTTCCTCGAATCGCATACGCTGGCCGTTCGCTGCCGGCACCCCCCAGATCGCCAGCCCGCCAGAGAGATCGGTGTGTGAGCCGATGACGATCGTGTCGTCCGTTACACCGCGCACTGAATTGTCGTCGGCGCTATCCTGCCCGCCACCGCAGCCCGCGAATGTCATTGCCACAATTGCAAACAAACTCCTCATCGATCGTCCTTCTGGCATATCGTCAGCCCCCGTACATCGTCTCTATCAGATCACCATACTTCTCGCCGACAAAACTGCGCTTGAGCTTCATGGTCGGCGTCAATTCTTCATCCTCTGCCGTCAAAAGCACGTCAATCAGCCTGAATTTCTTGATCTGTTCAACACTTGAAAACTGACCGTTGACGCCGGCCACCTCACCGTCGATCAGTTCGACAATCTCGGGCCGCGCACAAAGCGATCGATAGTCGGTAAATGGTATCGAATGAGTTTGCGCGTAGTGCTCGACATTTTCCTGATCGATCATGATAAGGCAAGTCAGAAACTTGCGCTTGTCACCGATGATCACTGCATCCGATATGTAAGGAGAAAACTTGAGTTCATTTTCCATTACCGACGGCGTTATATTCTTGCCGCCGGCCGTAATGATGATGTCCTTGAGCCGATCAGTGATGGAAAGATTGCCTTCAGCATCGAGTTCACCAACATCGCCGGTGTGTACCCAGCCGTCAATAATCGTTTCAGCCGTCTTGTCCGGCAGATTCAGGTAGCCGTCGAATTGTCCGTCAGATCTCGCGACGATCTCGCCGTTTTCGGCAATTCGCACTTCAGTGCGCGGCATGGCGGGACCGACGGTACCAAAACGATACAGTCCCTTGCGCGTCGTTGTAATGATGCCAAGCTCGGTCTGACCCCAGAGTTCATCTATCGCCAGGCCAATCGCGAGAAACCATTTGAGCAGTGATGGCGAGATGGGCGCCGCACCGGACGCAGCCGAGTGTGCGCGATCGATGCCAAGCATCTTCTTGATGTTGCGTAATACGAACCGGTCGGCAATGTCGTAAAGAATCCGATCGCTGCGGGTCAGCGCCTCGCCGGCCAGCAATTTGTCGGCACGGCGCATGCCGATGGCCAGGGCGATTTTATACGCCAACTTACCAGGCCAGGTTGCCTCGGACATTGCGGTCGTCACGCGTGAGTAGAACTTCTCCCAGACGCGGGGCACAGCGAACACGTAAGTAGGAGACAGCTCGCGCAAATTCTGCGCGACCGTTTCCGGGCTTTCAGCGAAATTAATGGTGGACCCGTGCGCGATAGGCAGCCAGCACGAAATGATGCGTTCCGCGATGTGGCACAACGGCAAGTAGGTCAGTATTTCGTCGTCGGCCGTCTGCCGCAGGTACTCGGGAGCAAATGTCATCTGGCACAGGATATAGCGCTGCGACAGCATCGCACCTTTTGGCAGCCCTGTTGTCCCCGACGTATAGACGAGCGCCGCCAGATCATTTCCACTGCCCTGCTCCGCGATCTTCTCGATCAGCCCCGCATTCTTCAGGCCAAACTCACGGCCGAGTTGATACAGCGACTCGATCGGCGCGACTTTCTCGTGCTCAAAACCGCGCAACCCGCGCCAATCGAATACAAAGGCCTTTTCGACAACCGGCAGTTCATTC
>JAOTVR010000181.1 GCA_029863305.1 Gammaproteobacteria bacterium
GAGATGTACGGTGCCGTTCTTCGTGGGGTGGCGAGCAAACACGTTGATAGCATAAACGCCATTCTGGCCGATGATTAAATGGTCGATGACGCCAGCCGATGTCTCGACATCGTGATACACATGCCCGAATCCGGCGGCAATCCGCTGCAACTGGTGGCCGATGGCTATATTGGCATCGCGCAGCAGTTTGACCTGATGACGGCTCACAAAGGTCTGTATGAGCCGCATGAGGGCTAATAGTCCGCCCAATCCCAGTACGACGACGAACAGATAAAGTTGCCAGGCCGGATAGCCCGCGTACAAACGTTCGGCATTCAGAACATAGGCAGCGACGAACAGAACTACAAAGACCAGCCCGGCACTCAGGTAAGTCGATTGCGATCGGTTGAGGCGTTCGAATTCGTCGCGAAAGCGCTGCGCAGCCTCACGCATGATGCTGTTCGCAAAACTCGGCTGCGACGTTACCGTGCGGGAGATTAATTGCCAGGATTTTGTGACCAGGACGAAGATTATGGTACTGGCCAACGCAACGGTCGCGGCGCCGCTGAAATTCTGGATGTCCATCTCGTGATACCCGTTCCCTAGGTCTGTCTGTCAGAGTATCGGGCGACCCGATCCATCACTGTGACACAAGTCACATTGGGTGTGTCCCGAATGCGTTATGGCGCGCATTTTTCAGCCGCAATTCAGGTTCAATGAGGTATTACTGGTGCAGACTAAAAGCCAGATTGGAGAAGGAGTTCGAAATGGACAACCAACGGACAAGTATCTTCGTTGCATGCCTGCTTGTTGGTCTGAGTGGCTGTGCATCGATGAACGCCGATGAATGCGCGGCCAGTGATTGGTCAGCCATTGGCTACGAAGACGGCGCTCGTGGTTATACGACTGAGCAATTCAGCGGACGTCGCAAGGCCTGTGCCAAGCACGGCATTACTGCGGACTTCCAGGCTTATCAGCGCGGACGCGAACAGGGTCTGGAGGCATTTTGCCAGCCCGGACGCGCCTTCAGCTTCGGTGCCAATGGCGGACGCTACAATGGTGTGTGCGCCGCCGACATGGAGCCGCAGTTTCTCGACGCATACAACGCCGGGCACAAGCTGTACAGGCTGCGCGCCAACGTCAACTCTGCGAATTCGGCCATCTACTCGAAAGAACAAGAGCTCGATTACGCAGAGAATCGAATCACTGCCGTTGAACTGGCGCTGATCAGTAGCGACACAACCAGTGAAGAACGAATCGCACTGCTTGTCGAACTCAAGGACCTGTCCGAGCGCACGGGTGAACTCGAGGTCGAAATCGATATGCTAATCGCCGATCGAGCGCGTTTCGAGCAGGATCTGCAGTATTACGAGCAAACCGTCGCCGCCTACGGCTATTAGCGGCCAAAACCCTTAGGCGATTTTCGACGAGGGCCTCAAAAGAGGTCTTCGTCTTCGCTCGCGCGGCGTTCCTTGCCTTCGCGGTGATCGACGTCGAAACGGCCGGTTGCTCCACCGAATCCCGAAGGTCCGAACGGGCTACGCCGATCTTTGCTCGTGCGTCGATCCTTGTGGTGCACGAAACGGCATTTGCACTCCATTACATTGCATTCTGCAAGTGGCAATCTCGGTGCTGCGCTTGAAAGAAATCGTCGGTTTGCCATCTCTTTGGCAGCGGCGCAGGCGTTGCTCGGGAACTTGATAGACACCGCGTGGTATGCCGTATTGGAACTACTGGCCCGCATTGCCGGCGTGGATTTCTGCGATGTCGATGCCTGCCGGCTGCGCGCAAAAATCCATACGGCAATGAGAAGAACGATGACGAAGGCCAACAGTGCAAGACTCATTCAAGCTCCAATTAAGACACCGTTGCCGAAGACAGCCAGCGACACTGACACACACTGAGGCAAGTGTGGCACTTCTCAGCGGCAAATCAACTGTGGAAAGCCGATACGGAGTGCTAAAGTGTCGCAATGGATGCTGATGGCAAGCTAATAGACATGTTGACCGGGTACGCTGCATCGCATCGGCACCCATTCAACATCTTTCTGCACCTGATCGGCCTGTGTAGCGAGGTCCAGCGCCAACCCGAGGGGGCTGACGAATAGATCTATGGCCGCCGACACACTGCAGCGCCTCCTTGGCAAAAGTTTTTCGATAGCGGCCTGCGTCGGACTTGTGATTGGTCTCGGCATTTTGCGAACCCCGGGCGAAATCGCAACGACGATATCCGAACCGCTTCCCTACATGGCGCTGTGGATCGCTTGCGGCTTGTTCGTGATGTTGAGCCTGCTGGTTGTTGCGGAACTCATCGCAATGACACCGAGGTCCGGCGGAATCTATGCGATGGTGGCGCATGCGTATGGGCCGTACCCGGGATTCCTGATCGGCTGGACGGACTGGGTCGCGTCGTGCGCGTCGATCGCACTCAAGGCCGTGGTTCTACTCGAGTACTTTTCTCTCCTGGTGCCATCGATGGCACCCTATCAGACGGTGGCGGCCGTGGCAGTCACCAGCGGCTTCGCGTTCCTGCAGTTGGGCGGCGTTCAGTTGGGTGCCGGTATTCAGAGAATCGCATCGACGGGTATCGGTCTGATCATGATCGTGCTCGCGGCCGCGTTGTTCTATGGCTTTTTCAAGAATGGCGGTGTGGCCGATGTGGTGCCGCCCGTGGCGCGGGCGGGCACACCGGGCATGGCCGCCTATGGCCTGGTGGTTGCGGCCGTCGTATTCACTTACGATGGCTGGTACGCCGCCAGTTACTTCAGCGAAGAAATCAAAGCCGGCGGCCGCGGAGTTGCTATCGGCAGCCTGCAAGCCGCATTGATTGTCTTTGTTCTCTACGTGCTGTTGAACCTGGCAATCGTGTTGAGCGTGCCTCTGACTGCGTTAGTCGGCCATGATCTGGCTCTTGCCGGTGCACTGGATCTCGTTTTTGGCTCGGGCGCGGGCACGGTAATCATCGTTGCCGCCGTTTTCATACTCCTGGCCCACCAAAATCTGCAATACATGATTGCATCCCGAATTCTCTATGCTCTCTCGGCGGACGGCCTGGGCGCCCCCAGGGCTGCCACTGTAAATGACAGGGGCACTCCGGCGGTGGCCGTCATTTGCACCTGGCTGGTTACGAGCGCATTGATCATCGCCGGTCAGTTCGAATTTCTGCTGAACCTCGTCGCGATTCTGTTTATGGCGATGTACGTTGGCCTGATCGTCGGTGTGTTTCGTCTGCGGCACAGCGAAGCCAGCGCGGAGCGTCCGTTTCGGGCGTGGGGATTTCCGGCAACGGGAGTCATATGTGGACTGGGCTGGTCGGCAGTTGCCGTGTTTGTCGCGGTGACCAACCCGATGTCGGCGTTGTCGGGGGTGCTCCTGACGCTCGTATCAGTACCCGTCTACCTTTGGTTGAAGCGGCGTCGGCACCTGGGAAAACAGACCGCCCCCACAATGTCCTGGTGAAACCAGTCGCCCGTAATACCTGCCGCCGCTGCAAGTTGGTCGATCGTTGGCCGCGCCGCGCAGCCAGGCAGCAGAATCAGCAGGAATAGGGATGCGAACCTCGCAAGGTTGACGAGATGAATCGCGGCGATCGGTTCTTTCGCCGCTCGCGCTTGATGTCACCGGCGGAATATCTTCTTCCAGGCCAACCGCAGCCCCAGCAGGCCGAGAGCCACGAGACCAGCAATGCTGTTCATCGGTGCAAGAACCCGGGCCAGGATGTGGTCATCCACGTCAAGCAGGGACCTGGGAAGAATCTGTGTCGCCAGATTCACGGTGTACAAAACCGGTTCAGTGAGCAGGACCGCGAGCGCGGCCGACACCAAACCTGCAGCGATCCAGCCAATAAGCGCCCGGCGCCGCAGGTTGTCGATACGCGATATCACCTGCTTGGTAAATTCGTCTTCTGTGCAATCTTGCCTGGCGATTACAAACAAAGACTGCAGGACAGGGTCTCGATCGGTGCTCATTTCTGCTCCTCCACGAACGGTGCATCGCTGTAGGCGGA
>JAOTVR010000085.1 GCA_029863305.1 Gammaproteobacteria bacterium
AGGATGGGCGCGTGCGGCTGTGCACGAATCCCGCCCACAAGCTGCCGAATCCGGTGCTGTATCGGCGCGCGGAGGCGGAGGCCTGCTGGCGTGCGGTCACGGCCGACGTTTTGCTCGTTGCGGGCCGTCGCAGTGAGTTTGGATCACCGGCAGAACTGCCGATTCAGCAGCGGGAAATCGCCTGGATCGACGACGCCGGACATATGCTGCACTTCGAGCAACCGGCCGCGTTGGCGCGGATTATCGAAGAATTCCTTTCCAAACCAAGTACCTGAACTTGTAAATTCATCCAGTACTGTATAAAAATACAGACTTTTCCCACGGGGAGAAGTGGTGCAAGCGGCTGAGCACATGGACGATTACCTTGAGATGCTGAATTCGGCACAACGTCAGGCGGCCGAATACGGCTGTATCTCGGACGACGAGGTTTTTCAGGCCGGCCCGTTGCTTGTCATCGCGGGTGCCGGCACGGGCAAAACGATGACCCTCGCGCATCGCGTTGCGCATCTGATCATTCAGGGCGTCAGCCCGGAACGTATCTTGTTGCTGACATTCACTCGCCGTGCGGCGCTGGAAATGACGCGGCGCGTCGATGCCATCGTAAGGCGAGCTCTGTCGCACGCCAGCGCCAATCCGGTGTCGGCTGGTGTATTGCCGTGGTCCGGTACGTTTCATTCAGTCGCGAACCGCCTGTTGCGGCGATTTGCCACGAATCTGGGCCTTGATCCGGGGTTTTCGGTGCTGGACCGGGGCGATGCCGCCGATGTTATCGATGTAACGAGGCACGAACTGGCGTTGACGAAGAAGTCGCGGCGCTTCCCGAAAAAAGACACCTGCCTCGCGATCTATTCGCGCTGCGTGAACACGCAAAATGCACTGCTCGATGTGCTGAATGAAGCGTATCCATGGTGCGTAGACTGGGAGGCGGAGTTGCGAGAGCTGTTCAGGCACTACGTAGTGCGCAAACAGCAATGTCAGATGCTCGATTACGATGATTTGTTGCTGTACTGGAAGCATCTTGTAGCCGACGAGGAATTCGCCCGGCAAATCAGCGCCTGGTTTGACCACGTGCTGGTGGATGAATACCAGGATACAAATCTCGTGCAGGCGCAGATACTGCGATCGCTGAAACCGCATGGCGACGGCGTGACCGTTGTCGGAGACGATGCACAGTCGATTTATTCATTTCGCGCTGCGGAAGTCGAAAACATCCTGGGATTTCCGGATCAATTCATGCCCAGATCGGAAGTCGTGACACTGGAAGAGAATTATCGCTCAACGCAGGAAATCCTGAACGTAGCGAATTGTCTTATCGCTGCAAGCGACCGGCAATATCGAAAGAATCTGTTCGCAGAGAACAGGCACGGTGCAAAGCCAAGATATGTCACTGTCGAGGATAGTGATGCCGAGACTGAATACGTCGTTGAAGCCATCCTTGAGAATCGCGAAACGGGCATGCAGCTCATGGACCAGGCGGTGCTGTTTCGCAGTGCACATCACAGCGACAGGCTCGAGCTTGAGCTGGTCAGGCGCAATATTCCTTACGTCAAATACGGAGGCCTCAAATTTCTGGAAGCGGCGCACGTCAAAGATCTGTTATCGGTGCTGAAATGGGCCGAGAACCCGAAAAATGAAGTCGCCGCGTTTCGTGTCTTGAAGCTACTGCCCGGCATGGGGCCGGCAAATGCCTCGCGCTGCTATGAACAACTTGCGTTTGGCGAGTTCTCGTTTACGGCGCTGCAAACATTTCGGCCGCCAGCCGCGGCGGCGAAAGACTGGGACACGTTCTGCATACTGATGCAGGCACTTGCGGCCGTCGAGGCTGAAAACAGCGGCTGGCAGGCACAGCTCACGCAAGCACGTCATTGGTATCGACCACATCTCGAACGACTCTACGATGGCCTCGATACGCGTGAGGCTGATCTCGAACAGCTCGAGCAGATTTCCGGCCGCTACCCCACCAGAGAACGCTTCCTGACCGAACTAACCCTTGACCCGCCCAGCGCCGCCGGCGATCTCGCTGGCGACCCGTTACTCGATGAGGACTATCTTGTACTGTCGACGGTGCACTCTGCGAAGGGGCAGGAGTGGGAGGCCGTGTTTGTTCTTAACGTATCGGACGGCAATTTTCCGTCCGAGTTCGCTACGGGCAAACCTGCAATGATCGAAGAAGAGCGCCGCTTGCTGTATGTTGCCATGACTCGCGCCAAGCAATCACTCTCTCTCATCGCACCACTGAAGTACCACGTGACACAGCAACGACGAGATGGCGACAAACACGTGTACGGCGCGCGCAGCCGCTTCATGACTGATGCGCTGATGGCAACGATGCAGACGTGTTTCCACGGTCGCGCGGAAGCAAGCACGAGCTGCCAGCGAGTTAGCTCGGACAAGCGACTGGATGTCGCGTCGAGAATGCGGGACATGTGGTAAAAAAGGCGGCGGCGCAACGCCACCGCCAATCGTTACGAAACAAACAGCATAGGGATATTTTGTTTGTTACACCCCTTTGATGTCTGGGGTGCCGGATTGGTTGCAATGAATTCGGAATAATGCGCCCGCTTATGCCAGGAAAGGTGAGTTCCTGCCGCAAGCAGGTGGACAGCAGATCAGGAGGTAGCAGGAATGGGTGTGAGAATCGATGTTCGTGATAGCGTATCGGACGAGGAGTGGCAGCAGCGCGTCGATTTGGCTGCCTGTTACCGGCTTATCGCCATGCACGGTTGGGATGATCTGGTGTTCACGCACGTCTCGGCACGTGTGCCCGGGCCGGATGAGCATTTCCTGATCAATGCATACGGACTGCTGTTTGATGAGATCACGGCAAGCAGTCTCGTCAAGGTTGATCTGGACGGCGAGAAAGTTCTGGAATCTCCGTATCCGATCAATCCGGCGGGTTTTGTCATTCACAGCGCCGTACACGCGGCGAGACACGACGCTGGATGCGTTTTGCATACGCATACCAAAGCGGGAGTTGCGGTATCGGCGCAGGCGGGCGGCTTGCTGCCAATCTCCCAGACATCGCTGTTTCCATACGCCACTCTTGCGTATCACGACTATGAGGGTGTCGCATTGAACGATGACGAAAAGCCCAGGCTCGTTGCCGACCTTGGCAACAACAATGCGCTCATGCTGCGGAATCATGGTTTGTTGACGACGGGGGCAACGATCGCTGATGCATTCCTGTTGATGTACCTTTTCGAAAAAGCGTGTCAGATTCAGGTCATGGCACAGTCTTCGGGCGCGGATTTGATTCATGTGCCGTCGCCGGTTGTCGACGGCATCCTGGCTCAGGCGGAGCAAGTGACCAAAGGGCTTGGTGGCCAGTTAGTGTGGCCGGGCCTGATGCGCAAACTGGATCGTGCAGACACGTCGTTTCGCGACTAGCGATCAGGAAAGAAACATCGTGTAGGCCGGATTGTCACTCTCTTCCCAGTGCGTGTAGCCGAGATCGGCCAGATGCGCCTCGAGTTCCGCAGTTTCATTCTCGGGGACATCGATTCCGGCAAGAATCCGGCCATAATCCGAACCGTGGTTGCGGTAATGAAACAAACTGATGTTCCAGTCATTGCCGATCGCGTTCAGGAAATCGAGCAAAGCTCCGGGCCGCTCAGGAAACTCAAAGCGAAACAGACGTTCATTCTCGATACCTGGCGAGCGGCCGCCAACCATATGACGAACGTGCAGCTTGGCCATCTCGTTGTCGCTAAGATCTGCGACCGGATAGCCAGCCTCGCTGAGTTCCGCCAGCAGGGTCCGGCGTTCCTCGGCACCACCGCTAGTCTGCACACCAACAAAAATATGCGCGATCCTGCTGTCGCTGTATCGATAGTTGAATTCGGTAATACCACGACGTCCGATCAGTTCGCAGAAGTGACGAAAACTGCCTGGCTCCTCCGGAATTTCGACGGCAAGCAACACTTCCGTTTGTTCGCCGACTGCCGCGCGTTCGGCGATGTGGCGCAGACGATCGAAATTGACATTCGCGCCGCAATTGATCGTGACAAAGCTTTGGCCTTTGAGCTGGTTTTCTGCGACGTATTTCTTGACGCCCGCCACACTTAGTCCGCCCGCTGGTTCAACTATCGACCGGGTGTCTTCAAATATGTCGCGAATTGCCGCACAGATCTGGTCGGTGTCGACCGTAATGATCTCGTCGACATATTTCTGGCACAGCCGAAACGTCTCATCGCCAACGCGCCGAACTGCAACACCGTCGGCAAAAATGCCAACATGATCGAGGACGACCGGCTCGCCAGCCGCAATCGAATCGCGCATGGCAGACGAATCATCCGGCTCGACGCCGATAATGCGAATGTCCGGTCGCACGGCTTTGACGTATGCGGCAATTCCGGCGATCAGGCCACCACCTCCGATTGGCACAAATATGGCGTCGATTGGCTCGCTCGCTTGTTGCAGGATTTCGACGGCTACCGTGCCCTGTCCCGCGATCACCTCCGGGTCGTCAAATGGATGGATAAACACGAAGTCATGTTTGCTCTCGAGGTCGCGTGCATGGGCGTAAGCGTCATCGTAGGTGTCGCCGAAGAGTATGACCTCGCCACCCAACGAACGCACTGCATCCACCTTGATCGATGGAGTCGTGACGGGCATGACAATAACGGCCCGAATTCCGCGTTGCCGCGCAGCCAACGCGACACCCTGTGCGTGATTGCCGGCGGAGCTGCAGATGACGCCGTTGGCCAGTTCGTTATCGGCCAATGATGCGAGTTTGTTGTACGCGCCACGCAGCTTGAAGGAAAAGACCGGCTGCAGATCCTCGCGCTTCAGCCAGATACGGTTGTGCAGACGTGCCGACAAATTGCCCGCGAAATCCAGCGGCGATTTGATGGCGACGTCGTAAACCGATGCATTTTGAATGCGCTGAAGGTATTCCATGTCGTTCATTTCCGGCCCGAATGCGTTGTATCAGAGCGGTTATCGCACACCCGGCCGCAGCTCGCAAAATTGTCGGCTTTCGTTGTGTGGCGGTAATGTGAACCCTGCAGCATCACCGAACCGTGACGGCAGTGCCGCTGACGCTCACCATCAGCATCGCGCTTTGCGCGCCGACAGTTTCATAGTCAATGTCAATGCCGACGACCGCATTGGCGCCAAGTTCCTGAGCCTTTTGAGTCAATTCCTCGAAAGCGATCTCGCGAGCCTTTTGCAGTTCGCGCTCATACGCTGCCGACCGCCCACCGACAATGTCACGGATGCCGGCAAAAAAGTCCTTGAATATATTGGCGCCCAGTATGGCCTCGCCCGTCACTACGCCATGGTAATGGCTGATGGACTTGCCGTCGATGCTTGGAGTGGTTGACTGGATCATGGCTGTTTCCTCTTTGGCTGCAAACTTACAAGACTAGCGCAGCAATCCTCCTACAGCTAACGGTGCGTGTAATCCGGCTGGATACACCGCATAATTGTCGCCATGGATAAGCTGCTGATTACCAATGCCCGACTCATCAATGAAGGTGTAATTCGCGACGCCGATGTGTACATCGTGGGTGAGCGTATCGAGAAGATTGCCGGCAACATCGATGCGCAGCATGACGTCACCGTGATTGATGCCCGGGGACGCTACCTGATCCCGGGCATGATTGACGATCAGGTGCATTTTCGTGAGCCCGGGCTCACCAATAAGGGTGACCTGGCAACGGAATCCGCGGCAGCGGCCGCCGGTGGTATCACGAGTTTCATGGATATGCCAAACGTCAACCCGCAGACGACGACGCGCGATGCTCTTGCAGACAAATATCGACTGGCGGAAAACAGGTGCTCCGCCAATTACGGTTTCTATCTTGGCGGCACGAACCGGAATATCGGGGAGATCAGGAATCTGCAGGTCGGAGAAGCCTGCGGAATCAAGGTGTTCATGGGCGCTTCGACAGGCGACATGCTGGTAGACGACCCCGAAGTGCTCGAGCAGGTCTTCGAACATGCGCCCGTTATCGTAGCGACGCATTGTGAACACTCTCCGACGATCTGGGACAACGAAGCGCACGCAAAAAAGCAGTATGGCGAACACGTGCCAATGTCCGAACATCCGAATATTCGTTCTGCGAGTGCGTGTCTGCAGTCGTCGAGCATGGCGGTCGATCTTGCGCGCCGCCATGATGCATTGCTGCACGTGTTGCATCTGACAACGGCGATCGAGATGGGCCTGTTTTCAAAAGCACATCGCTCAGAGAAACGCATCACCGCCGAGGTTTGCGTGCACCACCTGTGGTTTGATGAAAGCCGCTACGAAGATCTCGGCACACGCATCAAATGCAATCCGGCGATCAAGTCAGCGACCGACCGCGAAGCGTTGATCAAGGCACTCAATGAGGGTCGAATCGACATCATCGCGACGGATCACGCACCGCACACCGCTGGTGAGAAAGCCCGTAGCTATTTCAAAGCCCCGGCAGGATTGCCACTTGTGCAGCATGCATTGCTGACACTGTTCGATCTGGCGGCGTCGCAGCAAATCAGTCTCGAGACGCTGGTCGATCGCAGCAGCCATGCGCCGGCAGATATTTTCGGCGTCAAGGATCGCGGTTACGTCCGCGAAGGATATTTCGCCGACCTGGTCATTGTCGACGCGAATAAGCCCTATATGGTTGCTCAGCCCAAGCTGCTCTGCAAATGTCACTGGTCTCCATTCGAAGGTCATGAATTCTCCACGACTATCGATACGACGATCGTGAATGGTCTGGTCGTGTATCAGGGCGGCGAGCTGAACGGAATAATCGCCGGAAAGCGACTCGAATTCACGCGCGCGCGCTAGCTTTCATTAAGGTGTTTACTTTCCGGTCGATACGGTTATGCTAGCGCCAAATGCGGGATCGGACTGTACGCCGGGTGGAGGACTGTGTCCGGCACGAGCTTTGAATGAAACCGACTGATACCTCCAGCCCCGATTACTTTCATAAAGTTGTCGATTGCCAGTGGGCATGTCCTGCGCATACCGACGTTCCTGAGTACATTCGCCTGATTGCCCAAGGGCGATTCAGCGACGCGTATATCGAGAATCGCAAGTCAAACGTATTTCCGGGCATTCTCGGACGGGTCTGCGACCGTCCGTGTGAACCGGCATGCCGGCGTGGCCGCGTTGAGGACCGACCGGTAGCGATATGCCGGCTGAAACGGGTCGCAGCCGATCATCGTGATGACATTAGCGGTCGCTTGCCCAAAGCTCCGGCGAAGACCAACGGAAAACGCATTGCCCTGGTTGGGGCAGGATGCGCCTCACTGACGGTTGCCAACGATCTTGCGCCTCTGGGGTACGAAATAACGATATTCGAAGCGCTGCGTACAACCGGCGGCCTGATGCGCACCAATATTCCGCAATTCCGGCTGCCGCCGAAGGTGCTCGACGAGGAAATCGGCTATATCCTCGACATGGGTGTCGACCTCAGGCTGAACCACAGCATCGACAGCATGCAGAAGCTGTTGAACGACGGCTACGATGCCGTGTTCGTCGGCACGGGTGCACCGCGCGGCAAAAATCTGGAAATCCCAGGGCGCTATGACTCGGAGCATATCCATATCGGTATCGATTGGCTCGAATCCGTGGCGTTCGATCACATTGACTCGGTCGGCAGGAAAGTCCTGATTATCGGTGTAGGCAATACAGCGATGGATTGTTGTCGGACTTCGCTGAGACTCGGTGCGGATGACGTAAAAGTCATGGCGCGCAAGCCGCGAGGGTTCTTTAAAGCATCGGATTGGGAACTTGAAGACGCGGAAGAAGAAAACGTAGAAATCCTGGTTAACCATTCGCCGAAGGATTTTGTCATCGAGGACGGCAAGCTCGTCGGAATGACATTCGAATTAATGGAATACAAGATCGATGAAGACGGCCGAATCGATCGCGGTACCGTCAAAGGCGAAAAGGTCATCCCGTGTGACGACGTCATTCTCGCTATCGGCCAGGACAATGCATTTCCGTGGATCGAGCGCGATATCGGTATCGAGTTCAATGACTGGGAATGCCCGATCGTCGATGAGCAAACCATGATGTGTAGTCGTGATGGCATCTTCTTTGGCGGCGATTCGGCATTCGGTCCAAAGAATATCATTTGGGCCGTCGCGCACGGTCACGCAGCGGCCATATCAATCCACAAGTATTGCCAGGGTGAAGCGCTCGACGAGCGAATGCCAATCGGTTTGCACCTTTCAAGTCAGAAGATGGGCATGCATGAGTGGAGCTACTCGAATGACTACGACCCGGCAGCGAGGCGCCTTATGCCGCATGTCGATCTCAAGGAGAGATTCAAGAAGATCGATATCGAGGTTGAACTCGGCTTCACCGTCGAACAGACGATCCAGGAGGTTGAGCGCTGCCTCAACTGCGACATCCAAACTGTGTTTGCTGCAAGTCTCTGTATCGAATGCGATGCCTGCATCGATATCTGTCCGGTCAATTGCCTGACAATTACGGCAAATGGTGACGAGGCGGATCTTCGCGCGCGATTATCAGCGCCCGCACAAAACCGGGAACAGGCACTTTACGTGTCGCAGGATTTGCCACAAACACGTCGTGTCATGGTCAAAGATGAGGATCTGTGTGTGCATTGCGGATTATGTGCCGAGCGCTGCCCGACGGGGGCGTGGGATATGCAAAAGTCCGAGGTACTGATCCCGTACGCGGTCGATGAGGCGTCCGGCGATCAACCGCAACCGGTAATTCCGGCAGCCTAGACGAGAAACGAACGTGGCCAAAGTAAACGACGTCGTTATCAAAATCGGTACGGTTAACGGCACCGGATCGGCAAGTGCAAACGGACTGTTAATGAAGTCGATCTTCAGGATGGGCATACCTGTCGTCGGCAAGAATTACTTTCCATCCAACATTCAGGGCTTGCCAACGTGGTATGAGATCCGCGTAACTGGCGACGGTTACCACGCTCGCTCCAATCGCGTCGATGTGATGGTCGCAATGAATGCGCAAACGTACGCAAAAGACCTGGCCGATGTTACACCGGGCGGGTGGTTTGTTTACGATTCCACGTGGCCCCGCAGCCAGTTGCTGAATCGCGATGACATTACGGTTTTGGGCGTTCCTCTTTCGAGAATGTGCAATGAGCATTTCGAGGGAGCAAGAGCACGCATTCTGATGAAGAACATCGCTTACGTCGGCGTGCTCGCGGCGCTGCTCGATATCGATCTGGACACGATCACCGCGTTGATCGAGGAAACCTTCGCCTCCAAGCGGGCATTGATTGGTTCCAATATGGAGGCCATCCGGCTGGGATACGACTACGCGAGCGAGAATTTCGTTTGCCCGTTGCCAAGCAAAGTAGTGGCGATGGACGGCACGAAGGGACACATCATCATCGACGGCAATACCGCTGCGGGACTCGGCTGCATGTATGCCGGGGCGACTGTGGGCGCCTGGTACCCAATCACGCCGTCAACGTCATTGATGGACGCATTTCGCTCGTTTTGCTCCAAGTATCGGATAGACCCGGACTCTGGCAAGCGAACCTACTGCATCATCCAGGCAGAGGACGAACTCGCGGCCATCGGTATGGTGCTCGGTGCCAGTTGGAATGGTGCGCGGTCATTTACGCCGACAAGTGGCCCGGGCATCTCGTTGATGAGCGAGTTTCTTGGTTTCGGCTACTATGCTGAATTACCGGCAGTGGTGTTCAATGTGCAACGTACCGGTCCATCCACGGGGATGCCGACGCGGACCCAGCAGGCCGATATTCTGAGCTGTGCCTACGCATCGCACGGAGATACGAAACATGTGCTCCTGTTCCCTGCCGACCCGGGGGAATGTTTCACAATGGCGCAGGAGGCATTTGATCTGGCCGAGCGCCTGCAGACGCCCGTCATGGTGTTGTCAGATCTCGATATCGGCATGAACGACTGGATGGTCCCCGAGTTCGATTTTGATGACAGCAAGGTACCTGATCGCGGCAAGGTGTTGAGTGCGGACGACCTCGAGAGCATGGAGAAGTTCTATCGTTACCTGGACGTCGACGGCGACGGCATACCGTATCGTACGTTGCCGGGTACACACCCGAAGGGCTCGTATTTCACCCGCGGATCGGGGCATACGAAGTACGGTGGCTATACTGAAGACTCAGACGAATATCAGGATGTCGTCGACCGCCTGCTGCTGAAGTGGGAGACGGCGCGCTCAATCGTTCCACAGGCCGAGATTCAATACTCGAAATTCAATAATGCGGCACTGATGTCTGTCGGCAGCAGTCATGCTGCCTGTACGGAAGCGCTCGATCGGCTGAAAGAGCAGAACATTGCGGTGAATTACTGCCGCATCAGAGCATTCCCGTTTGGTGCCTCTGTGAAAGAGTTCATCGAACAGCATGAGGTTGTTTACGTTGTTGAGCAGAATCGTGATGCCCAATTACGCGCATTACTCATGCTGGATTGCGACGCTGATCCGACCAGGCTGGTATCATTGTTACATTACAACGGCATGCCGTTGAATGCCGGATTTGTTGTCGGGAAAGTGCTCGAAGAACGATCGAAGGGGCAGGCAGCCTGATCGCGGGTCGAGGTAAGGGACTATGAGCTATATTTCGAAACCGAAGGTCGCGCATCCGAACATGCCGCGCAATTCGCTGGGACTGACGGCCAGGGATTACGAAGGCGCCGTGTCCACCTTATGTGCCGGCTGTGGTCACGATTCGGTAACGGCTGCCATCGTTCAGGCTGTCTTCGAACTGAACGTCGAGCCGCATATGCTCGCCAAGATGAGCGGCATCGGCTGCTCGTCCAAGACTCCGGCCTATTTTGTCAATCATGCACACGGTTTCAATTCGGTTCACGGTCGCATGCCTTCGGTTACTACCGGGGCCAGCGCCGCCAATCGGACCTTGACGTATATCGGTGTGTCGGGCGACGGCGATTCTCTGTCCATCGGGGTCGGCCAGTTTGTGCATGCGATACGGCGCAATCTCAATATGTGCTACATCATTGAGAATAATGGTGTTTATGGACTGACGAAAGGGCAGTTTTCGGCGTCCGCCGACATCGGGAGCAAGCCGAAGAAAGGGCTGCCCAATCAACAGGAACCTATCGATCCCGTCAGTACCGCGCTGTCGCTCGGTGCGACTTACATTGCACGGGGCTTCTCAGGTGACAAAGAGCAACTCGTACCGTTGATTCAAGGAGCGCTATTGCATGAGGGTTTTTCACTCGTTGACGTGATCAGTCCCTGCGTGACGTTCAACGATCATGAGGGATCCACGAAGAGTTATGCGCACACGCGGCAGTTCTACCATCATGTCGTCGATACCGATTACATCGCGCCCGCTGAAGAGATCAAAGCCGCGTATGCCGAAGGTGCGGCAATGCCGATCGAACTGCACGACGGCAGCAAAATTGTGCTGCGTAAAGTGTACAGCGACTATGAACCGACGAGCCGCGCTTCTGCGTTCAAGTATCTGCGCGAACGATTGAACGCGGGCGAAATCGTAACCGGGCTGTTATATATCGATGACTCGCGTGGGGAGATGCACGATTTGATGGGTAATATCGACACGCCGCTTTCCGAGTATCCGCTCGACAAGTTGCACCCGGGAAAGGAGGAGCTGAAAAAGATCCTGAGCCGTTATCGCTAGAGATACACATACATGAACAAGAATCGTCGTGACTTTATCAAGGCGAGCGCACTGGGTGGTGCGGCGTTGGTCGCCGGCGCTGCGGCCGGGACCGAAGATGCCGCTGCAGCCCCCGGGAAGCAGAAGCCTCTGGACATTCTCATACTCGGCGGCACCGGATTCATTGGGCCGCACATGGTTCGTGAGGCCTTGCGGCGCGGGCATTCGGTTACCTTGTTCAATCGTGGCCGTACGAACAGCGGGCTGTTCCCGGATCTCGAGACAATAAAGGGCAACCGTGATGCCGGGCTCGATGGCCTCAAGGGCAGGCGTTGGGACGCGGTTGTGGATAATTCGGGCTATGTGCCGCGCCACGTGCAAGACTCGGCGCGCTTGCTGTCTGCGAATACGGCATTCTATTTGTTCATATCGACAATATCGACCTACGCCAGTTTCGCGACTGCAAACGATGAAGATTCGCCGCTTGCGATGCTCGACGATGAGAGCATCGAGGAAGTAACCGGGGAAACGTACGGCGCGCTGAAAGTACTGTGCGAAAAAAGAGCCCGGGAAGAAATTGGCGAAGACCGTCTGGCGATTCTGCGACCAACCTATGTCTGCGGACCGGGCGACCACACCGACCGCTTTTCATACTGGCCGGTTCGCGTGACGCAAGGCGGAGAAATGCTGTGGCCGGGGGACGCATCGAATCCAATACAGATAATCGATGCACGCGATCTTGCGAATTTCACCGTTGACTGCGTCGAGCAGCGCATTACCGGAATCTACAATACCGTGACGCCGGTGGGATCGTACACGATGGGCCATTTACTCGAAGACAGCCAGGCAGTGGGCGCCACGATGGTCGATCCCGTGTGGGTTGACGAGGCCTTTGTAGAACGGGCACAACAGGAATACAGCGGCCCAAGGTGGGGTTTGTTTCCAATCTGGCACCCGAGCAGCGGTGACAATGCAGCGGTGTCGAGCGTGAGCGGCGCTCGCGCAAGGGCGGCTGGCCTGCGCAATCGGCCGGTTCGAGAGACCGTTCGTGACCTGTTGAGCTGGTGGCGAACGTTACCCGACCTTCGCACCGCGACAATGCAGGCCGGGATGTCGGCCGACCTGGAGGCCGAACTCATCGCCCTCTGGAAAACAGAACGCGCCTAGATGCTGATAACGCCCTGCCGCAATGACCAGCGCGCCGCCGCGCGCGCTACCGCCTGTTATCGCCAGAGGCGTTTCCACCAGGGGTCGTTTTCCGCTTGCGGCGCCGTGCCGTCGAGGTACGGGATCTTCTGCCGAATATCCTCGATGCTCCAACCAGTCAGACTGGCGAGTGTTTGCGCTTCGCGATCCTGCCGCTCCCTGACCGCTGCCCGGTACTGTGTCGTGTCGCAGCTGGTCGCGCCCGTCCAGGGATGCCGAATCACATAGCGGCCCTGGAAGTTTTGCCGGTCGCCCGTCTCCTGAAACATCAGATCCTCGGGAAAATGATCGCGGTCATAGCGCAAATGCAGGCGCGTCACGAAGACGTTTTGTGCGGGTCCTGGCGCGATCCGCCCCTGTGATGGGTCGTTCGTCCAGAACACGCCGAGTCGGCGCAACTCGTCAGCGCTGAGCGGATCAGCTGCACAGGGATCACACCAGGACATATCCCAGGCATACTCGAGAAATACGCCGCGCCCATTCTCTTTGATTGTCTGCTTCTCAAACATCGCCCTGTAAAAGTCGGCAAACCCGGCCTGCACGAACTCGGGGACTTCATTGTTGCTCGGCAGCTTGACGGTTCGGTAATTAGTCGTCTCGACACGGCCCGTGCGGGTCAGGGCGTACACGTACAGTTCCTGTTTGTCTTTGGCATTCAGCGTGCCCAGACGGATCGGCAGCATAAACCGGTTACTTTCGTAAGCGACCTGCAGCGGTCGCAAATAGGAATAGCCGAGTTTCGTCTGCTCGGAAAGATTGACCTTGGCAACGAAGAAACGCATGTCCTGCTTGAGATAACTTGCGATGACGCTGTCGGCGCCTTCGGGAATGCGATAGTTGTTTTCACCGAGCCACCTGATCAAACCGCTGCTTTCTTCCGCGGAGAGAATCAGAATGTCGTACTCGCCGACGGTATAACTCGCTTCAATCGTCACGCCCGTTGATCTTCCTGCCGCGTCGAGTTCCTGTGTCGCGGATGGCCGCGCCGCGTCATTCATCGACTTGCTCATGCGCATGTCATAACGGATGCAGGGATCCGGATCGTGGTACTCGACCAGACGCGGTGCGGTATAGGCGTCGAGGTGCTCGATCAGGGCGCGGTCCGCGACATTGATTTGCTCGCGCTGGATAAAGGTCGGTACCGGAACAACGACCGCGAAATCTTTGACATCGCCCTGAAAATCGTTGGCCATCGTGATGACCGTGCGATTGTCATCACGAACCAGCACGACCTGCGACGCGCGATTGAACAGGCTGGTGTCGGCTTTGGCGACATAAAAGCCGCAAAAAGCCTGCGCTGTTGTTGCGAGTGCGATCGTCAGCATGGTAACGGTCGCGGTAATTAGGAATCTCATCAGTACACTCCTTTGATTGGTCTGGCCGCATCTTCGGCCGAATGGTCCCACTGGTAGATCCGTCCACGGGAGATGGCGTCGATCAATGGCACGAGTGGCGCCGAAATGATCAATGCGAGAATCGGTCCGTTGGGTTCGTAAATAACAAACTGGATGACGTAAGCGATCGACGCGACGAATGCGCCGAAGGCGACGCGCGCTGTTGCGGTATTCGGTGCTGTTTTGGGATCCGAAATCATGAAGAAAGCGAACAGCAACAATGCGCCGTTCTGCATTTGATGCAATGGAATGCTCATTGGGTCGCCAAGCCATATCGCCCTGCCGAACAACAGCAGGCTGTAGGCAAGCAGGAAAGCGATCGTCGTTTCGGCGCGTTTTGCGCGTGTCAACACGAGAAAGCCGAGGCAGGCCAAAGCGAATGCAGCGATCGCGGCGCTGCCCCATTGGCCGCTGGAGATCCAGGCCGAATCGCTGATCAGCAGCAGAAAGACCAATGCAGCGTTGGCCGGATTGAAGACATGCTTGCCCCGGATCCGCACGAGAAACTTGCTGGCGATGGCGATGCAAGCCGCGAGTATCGCGAGTGAAATTTCGTCGGTTCGCAGCAGCAGCGTCAGCGATATCGACGTAATCAGTGCGCTCAGCGGATCGAATCTGCGCTGACCGGTCGCGCGCATCGCCAGCAACTGAACGACCTGTGCGGTGCCAAAGATCGCAACGGCGTTCTGCCAGCGGATGCCGAAATCGAGAATGACGATGCCATAGCCGAGCAACAGACTCAGCACCATGATCTGGTAATAGCGCGGGTCTCTCAGGCAGGTCAAATATCGGGCAAAGGCTCTCATGCCCGATACAAACGCAAGTTCCGGACGGACGGGGTTAAGGCGCCGGCCGAAGCGAGTCAGGCCCGGACGAGGTCCCTCATTGGTCGGGCGGTGGTGCTGTCGGGGAATACCGTGCGATCCAGAAAGGCTCCCGATAGCGCCAGGTGGTCGGCCAGTACGCCTTTGAACAGGCTGCGCACATCGGCGGTTGGCCTGAGGTCGCGGTCCTCGAACAGGTCGGATTTCGCCAGACCGGGCCATTCGGCGACCACCCGACCGCCATTGACAGCGCCACCAACAAGTAGCGCAGCCGATGCGGTGCCATGGTCCGTGCCGCGCGTGCCGTTGACAGCGACAGTACGCCCGAACTCGGTAACGACCGCGACGACCGTTCTTGACCAGGTCGGTCCCAGTTCATCGCGCAGAGCGGTCAATCCGCCATCGAGGCCTGCCAGCCTGTTCGCCAGAGCGCCGCTGGTTGTTCCCTGATTGGCGTGTGTATCCCAGCCGCCGGCCTCTAGTACGGCGATCCGCGGACCGTCGTCGGCCGTCAGAAAGCGCGCCGTGGCCTGCATCATCGTGCGCAGCTGCTCCGCCTCGTTGCCGCGAGATCGCATTTGCCCAATGGCAGCTTCGCCGTCGGCAATCTCTTGCGATTTGAGTGCCTGCGCCAGGCGCGTGGCGAAGAACTCGTCCTCGGCATACAGGTCCTGCAAGCGGTGCAAAGTGCTGTCATCGGCGTCAGGCAGTTGTGAAGGCGCCCAACTCGTCACCGAGTTGTTACCTCGAAGCACAAGTGGCGTGTTTTGCGCCATCGCGATCGCTGCTTCGTCTCCAAGCGCTCCTCCGAGTGGCGCAAGCGCGCGATTCAACCACCCGTCGCGCAGCAAACCGACAGCCGCTGCGCCGTTTTCGAGAACGTCCTGGCCATCGAAGTGTGAGCGCTCGCGATAAGGGCTGGCAATCGCGTGACAGACCAGCGCCTGCTGTTTCTCGTATTCGGCGAAGATGCCCGGCAGGCTGGGGTGCAGTCCGAACATGCCGTCGAGTTTCAGAAGCCCGCCGTCCCTGGCAGGTGGAGGCAGCGCAAGTTCACCGCGAACCTTCGTGTAATTTCCATCGCCATAGGGCGCGGCGAGTGCAAGGCCGTCCGCCGCCCCTCGGAGTATTACCAGCACGAAACGTGCATCGGTATTCGCTTGGGTAAGCGCAATGCGCGGAATCCCGGCTGCGATCGCTCCGACGCCCGCCGCTTTGAGAATGTCTCGTCGGTTAACCATGCCTACCTCCGTTGAAAATCGGGAGACGCGAGCAACAGCGTCGTGCCTTGAGTAGTGCTTTCGGCGCGCGAGATTGCCTTGCGAGTTTCGACGCCGAACGTCCCTCCGAGGACGCTGTCGCCGAGAGCCACCGGTTTGATGCGCGAGCCGACGACCCTCGAGACGGTATTCGACCACTCGATGCGCTTGTACAATGCATCGGCACCACCCCAATAATCCGAGCCATCCGGCCAGCCAGCCGGGCTACCTGGCCGATACGGCGCCTGCCCCATGAGATCGAGCGCAGCGACGACGAAGCGCGCATTGTCCGGCACATGCTCAAATGCCCGAAAAGTCGAGATAACGAAGTCGTGCGGCGACTTGTATTTGCCGAACGGTGCTACCCACGCGGCGTCGGCATTGATCAATGCCTCATACATTGCCGAGAGTTCACCGCCGCTCTCCAGATAGGTGGTGGTCAACACGTCCACCAGGTCCCGGGGCGGTTTGTCGGCGACGAAGTGTCGTGCCAGTTTGGTCGCGAGGAGCCTCGCGGTCGAAGGATGCACGGCAAGGTCCCGCAACACTGCCACACCCTGCGCGATGCCCTTCTGTGCGTAGCGCTTGCCAAGCACGGTGTGTGTGCCCGGTTCATGAATCGCGTCGCGAAATTCGAACGTGCCCGGAACGCCCTCGGCGAAGCGGCCGGTTTCAGCGGCGCCACCGATAGACCAGCCGGTGATTACCTTGGCAAAGGTTGTGACATCTCGTCGCGTATAGCCCCCGTAAACGCCCACGGTATGCAGTTCCAGGATTTCTCGCGCAAGATTCTCGTTCAGACCGACCTCACGGTCACGCCGTGCGCGATTTGCGCGGCGGCCAAGTGTCGAGGTGGGACCGATCGAGCGCTGATT
>JAOTVR010000182.1 GCA_029863305.1 Gammaproteobacteria bacterium
TCGACACGGACCCGGCGCGGCTTGCGGTAACCGGCAAACTGCTGGACGCCCTCGATCCGGATCTGCGCGAGTTTCGCGATGCCGGCGGCAAATACCTGATGTGGCACGGCTGGGCAGACCCGCTCGTGCTGCCGGACCAGAGCGTCGACTACTACGAGAGCGTTGCGAAATTCATGGGCGGCATGGATCGCATCAAGTCATTCTATCGCCTGTTTATGATTCCGGGTCAGGGCCACTGCTGGGAGCTGCCATCGGACTACCCGGAGATGTTCGATCCGATCACTGCGCTCGATAACTGGGTCGAGAGCGGCGCGGCGCCCGAGAAAATACACGCGCGTGCGCGAAATCCGAAAACCGCCGTTATCACTGACGCGGTGCTGTGCCCGTACCCTGCAACCGCCGTCAATCTGGTGGCGGGAGACAACATCGAAGATGCGCATTGCGCTGGTGACTGATCCGTTGCTGTTGCAGCGCTAAGCGCCCGGCGAGGTCACTTGCATAAAAGTACTTACGCGTAATAAAATGTCGGTCCATAAGAAGGGTATGCCTACTCTCAGGGGGAACCACCATGAATTCCAGAATCGCAATAATTGGGCTCGTTCCGGCGTTGACGCTTGTTGCAGCGGTCGATCTGGCGGCGCAAGACGAGTTTGCGCTCGAAGAGATCATCGTTACGGCGCAAAAGCGCGAACAGAGCCTGCAGGAAGTACCGGTTTCAGTGACGGCGATCAGTGGTGAAGACATTACTGAAGGCGGCATAACCGGGATGCAGGATGTGGCGATGGAAACGCCGAACTTCACGATGACGCAGTTCAACATTGGTGAGCCGCAATACTTCATTCGTGGCATTGGTACCACACTCGATTCTGCGGGTGCTGACCCGGCCGTTGCGACCTTTATCGACGAGGTCTACATAGGCCGCGCAGGTGGCTCATCGATGGACCTCTATGACCTGCAGCGCGTCGAAGTGCTGCGCGGTCCACAAGGCACTCTGTTCGGCAAGAACGTGGTCGGCGGCGCCATCAGTATTCACACGCAGAAGCCGAGCGACGAATTCACTGCCAAATTTGGTATCACGGCCGGCAATTACGATGCGCTTGCCGTTCGCGGACTGATCAGCGGCAGCATTTCCGACAGCGTAAACGGCTCATTCTCGTTCAGTCAGCGCAAACGCGACGGCTACGTCGAGAACGTTGTTGACAGCATCGACTACCATGATGAAGACAATATCAGTTTTCGCGGCCAACTCGCGTTTGCGCCGAGCGACACGACCGAGATTCGAATCGTTGCAGACTACTCTAAGGACGATCAGGCCGGCAACTGCCGCAACGTCAATAACCTGGATCTTAATGATCCGTTCTTAGTCGCGGTTCCCGTTTATGAACCGGTGATCGCTGCAACGACGGGTGGCGACATCCGCAAGTGTGCCTCGTCGCTGGGCGCGTTTCAGAAGCGTGACATCAGCGGCTTGATGGCCCGGATCGACTGGGATTTGGCGAATGCGACACTGACGTCGATAACAGCGTACCGCGAGACCGATTACCAGTGGTCGGAAGATCTGGCCGGATTGCCAGTCGGCCTCACGTCGTTCAATCTCATTGATGCTGCGGATGAAAAGTCCGATCAGCTCAGTCAGGAGTTTCGTCTGACTTCGACGGGAGACGGCAATGTGGAATGGCTCGTGGGTGCCTTTTTCATGGAGGAGAACGTCGATCGTGCGGAAGACTTCATCGGCTCGTTCGGACCGCCGTTTGCCGCACAAGGCTTTAGTCTGCTGGATGGCGATATCGTATTTGCACAAGATAACAAGACGACGAGTACTGCATTGTATGGGCAACTGGACTGGCATGTATCGGATGCCTTCACCTGGAGCATTGGTGGCCGTTTTGCCAAGGACGAAAAAAAGATCAGCCAAGCGTTGATCAACAACGAGGATCCGGCGTTCGACAGCGCATTGGCGAGCGCTATTTTCATGACGCCCACCAGTGTGGTCGTGCTCGGTATACCCGCGAACGGTCCGGGTGAACTGATTGCATACCTGACCACAGGCGACCCATCGGTTCTCAATGTACCGTACGACATAGACGCATCGGACGACTGGAGCGAGTTTGTACCGTCGACGAGTTTGAACTGGAAGTTTGGTGACAATAATCTTGTGTATTTTACGGCATCGAAGGGATACAAGAGTGGCGCATACGTCGCACAACGGATATCGGCGGCAACGGCAGTCGTGCCGCTCGAGCCGGAGTTTGCGACGAATTTCGAACTTGGCCTCAAGACCGAGTTCGCCGACAGCCGGGTACGGCTCAATGCCAGTGTGTTCACGATAGACTACACTGATCTGCAGGTCTTTCGTCTCGTCGGCTCTCTGCTAGTGGGCGCCAGCGCTGAGGCAACCAGCACAGGTCTGGAACTTGATTTGACGGCCCTCGTAAACGAGAACTGGGTTGTCAATGCGAGTTACGGTTATCTCGACGCGGAGTATGACAAGTTCATTTCAGGCACCGATGACCTGAGTGGCAACATACTTCCAAGATCGGCCGAGAACAGCTACAGCATAAGCAGCAATTACGTCTTCGATCTGAGCGGTGGTTCGACAATCGATTTCGACCTGAATTACACGCACAAGGGCGACTACTTCATGGAAACCAGCAATGTGCCGGAGTCCGAAGTGAGTGGCTACGGCCTTCTCAATGCGAGTCTCGGTTGGGCCAGTGCCGATGGTCGTTGGGAAGCCGTCGCGTGGGGAAAGAATCTCACGGATGAGGAATTCAGGACGCACAGCATAGTTGGCAATATCTGTTGCACCGTGGACCTCTGGAACATGCCGGCAACCTATGGCCTGACCGTCAACTACACTGTCAACTAGTGGGCGGCGAACCTGCAAACTCATCAAAGGGGGCAATCGCCCTCTTTTTTGTTCTGCTCGCACTGTGCTCTGGATTCGTCGCTTGCGGCGATACGGCGGACGACTCTGTCATTGAACCGGAGCGATACGATGTCGTCCTGCTCGGCGGCCGTGTCATTGATCCGGAGTCCGGCCTCGACGCGGTTCGCAATGTCGGCATCAATGGTGGCAGCATCGCGGCCGTATCCAGCGAGCCTTTGCACGGGGTGACGACGATCGACGCGAGCGGTCTCGTCGTTGCTCCGGGTTTCATCAACATTCACAGCCATTCGTGGACACCGCTCGGGCAGGAGTTCGAACTAAAGGATGGCGTGACGACGTCACTCGAACTCGAGGCGGGCGCTTTTCCGGTCAGCGAGTTCGGCACGCACGCGCCGATCGCTATCACTGACAAGGCACGCATCAACTACGGCGCTTCTGTCGGTCACGCGTGGATAAGGTCGGCATTACTCGAAGCGGATGAAGCGTTATCCGGCGCCGATGACATGGTCGCGCGCGCGATCGCCGAAGGCGGCGCGGGCGACATGGAAAGGCCCGCATTTCGCGCGCCGCTGTCGCCGCGACAACGCGAAGAGCTCAGGAAGCATCTCGAAGACGGCCTCGATCAGGGCGGGCTCGGTATCGGCGTGCTGCTCGACTACATGAGTGAAGTCGTCGACGACGCGGAAATGCAGGTCGTGTTTGACGTCGCCGCCGAGAGGCAGGCGCCGGTCATCGTGCACATCCGCCGTGGCGTTGCCGGTGACACCTCAGGGTTACTCGAGATCATACGCTACGCGAAAGCAAGCGGTGCACCCGTGCATATCTGCCACGTCCAGGCGAATGCGATGGGAAACATCCACGAGTTTCTGCGCCTGATACGTGAAGCGCGTGCGGAAGGCGTCAGTATCACTACCGAGTCGTTTCCTTACAATGCTGCCGCCACGTCGAATACGGCTGCCGTCTTCAATCGCGACTGGCAGACGATATTCGACATCACGTATGAAGACGTCGAGTGGGCCGCGACGGGCGAGCGCTTCACCGAGAA
>JAOTVR010000086.1 GCA_029863305.1 Gammaproteobacteria bacterium
TGGCACGCCAATCACGCCTTCCTTTGTCTCTGTGCTGATGTCAGCACTGGCGGTCATGCCCGGGCGGAGCTTTGCCGTCTCGCCGGAGATCGAAATCTTGACCTCGAATTCTGTCTTCTGATTCGTCGTGCCCTGTTCATTAGTGTTCGCCGTATTTGCGATCTCATACACGGTACCCGTGAGTGTCTCACCGAACAGCGCGTCGACTTTGATCTCCGCTTCCTGGCCCAGCTGCACACCGACGATGTCATTTTCGTCGACGTTGACCTGCGCTTCCATTTCCGTCAGATCGGCCACAACCAGGATAACGTCTTCCTGAAATTGCGAGCCAATGGCAATTTCACCTTGCTCCTTGTTGAGATCGGAAATGGTCCCGGCCATCGGTGAATATATTCTGGTTTTCGCCAGGCTGTCTGCGGCCTGCTTGAGCGCCGCACGCGCCTGCTCGATCTGATCGAGTGCTGATTCATAACGGGCGATTTCAACCTGGTAGGCGGCATAACTGGAATCGAGCACCGCTTGCGATTCCAGCTTGCGTCCGACGACATCGCGTGCGCGATCGTAGTCTTTCTCCGTCATCAGCATGTTTTGCTGCACGAGCTTGGCGTTGGCCTGCGCGGAACGGACGTTCGCTTCGGCACTTTCCACGGCCGCCTGATAGCGTTCGCGATCGAGCTCCACGAGCAACGCGCCTTCTTCGACCCATTGCCCCTCTTCAACGTGCAGCGCTGTGATCTTGGCGCTGACATCCGCACTGATGCGAACCTGTGTTTTCGGCTGAATCCGGCCGGTCGCATTCACCTTCTGAATGATGGTCTCTCGTGAAACGGTCGCCGTCTGCACTTCGAGCAGCTCTTCGTCGCCTGATTTGATGGCAACCGCACCCGCACCCACCGCCAAGACCACTACCCCAACTACTATCCACAAGGTCTTACGTTTCATTATTCGATCCAGATTTTATGTGAGTTAGTGTTATAGTGTACTATAACACCAGATAAACCGATTGCAAGCGCCTGAAGCCATTGCGCTTATCGCAATTGCGGTGCCGGCAAATCTCGTGGCAGCAGCATTTTTCACTGTTTTGGCTGTAACACCACGGCATAAGACGATCCAACAGCTTATTTAGATGACCAAAACGCGAAATGTTCTCTCTAATTCAATCTAATTCGATACGAAATCGCTATTGGCGAGCAACCGCATGCGACGCGGAAACTGTTTACACCTCCTTCAGTTTAGATGCGCGGCACGGCGAAATGGTTTGGCAGCGGTTCAATTTGCGGCGACGGTCGCAGGCCGGCGACCATAAACTGTGATAATCAGCTGATATTTCTGCGCCGGAACATCACAATTCGCGCAGGGCCTGTGCCACGGGCAGGCGAGCCGCCCGTATGGCCGGCAGCAGGCCGCCGATCAGGCCGATAATCAGAGCGGTCACAAGACCCTGCAGGAGCAGGTCGCCGGTCACGGCGAAATCGAATACGACCTGGCTGAAACTGGCATTGCTGAGCGTCGAGACGGTGAGGCCATTGAACGCGAGAAAAGCGATCGCCCCGCCCAACAGGCCACCGGCGAGCGCCAGTAATGTCGACTCGAAGATTGTCGAAATCAGCACGGGCAACGGGCCGAAACCGAGAGCACGTAATGTCGCGATCTCCTTGCCGCGCGCGGATACCGATGAGTACATCGAATTGAGCGCACCGAATACGGCGCCGATCGCCATCAGAATCGTGACAGGATAACCAAGCACGCGAATGAAAGTGCTCGTGCCCTCAGCCTGGGTCGAGTAAAACTGGCGCTCGGAAAAGACATCGACATCGAGGCGCGGATCATTCCGCAGCGCCTCCTTCAGCCCGGCAATAGCCCCCGTGTCTCTCAGCCGAACGCGTACGGTCTGAAAGCTGTTGCCACGCCGATACGCTCCCTGCAGCACTCGGACGTCGGTCCAGATCTCTGATTCGGCCACTCCCCCGTCGGCCGCAAACACGCCGACGACGTTCCATTCGGTTCGGCCGAATTTTATTGCTGCGCCGAGCTCGAGCCCCTTGAATTCCGACTGCGCCGCACGCCCGACGATCAGCTCGTTCTTACCCGGCTCGAACATGCGGCCCTCGATCAGCGCTGTCGAGTCGCGCACGTCGAAAGCTCTCGAACCGACACCACGAAACGGCACGTTGGCAGCCGAGTCGTTGGACTTCTTGCGAATGTCGACGAGCACATACAGTTCCGCCGAGACGACCGCCTCTCCGCCGTCGCGCAAGACGCCGGGCGCCGTTTCCACGATCAACACCTGGTCATTGCCCAGGCCGCTGGCGAGTTCCGACGTCGACCCGGAGCGGATGACAATCGCCGTATCCGTTGCGCCGGCACGTGTCATCGTGCGCTCAAATCCTTTTGCCATCGACAAGACGGCGGCAAAAACGAGGACGACGGCCGCAACACCGACGATAGCGACCATCGAGGTGGCAATGCGCTTCGGCAGATTCAGGATGTTGAGCCGGGTCACCGCGAGCACTTGATTAAGAATACGCATTTTTCTTTGCTGACTTCGCCAGGTAGTAATTTCGAGTATTGACGCGCCTAGCCCCGCGCCAAAGCATCGACAATCGACAAACGCATCGCCTTGACGGCCGGGAACACGCCCGACAATAAACCGGCGGCAATCATCACGGCGATGGCGAGCAAGATGATATCGGCTGAGATTACGATGCCACCAGGCACAAACATGGCCATCGCCGAGCCGATAGCCTGCGCCGCCAACCAGCCCAGACCAAGGCCCAATACGCCACCGATCGCCATGATCAGGATCGACTCGGTTAACACGATGCCGAGAACAGTGCCGTCCCTGAAACCAACAGTCTTCAGCACAGCGAGTTCAGCGATTCGCTCCCGCACGGACTGCGACATCGTATTGCCGGCAACCAGCAAAAGTGTGAAGAACACGGCGCCGAGAATCATCCTGACGATCAGCGCGATATTGCCGAACTGTTTGGCAAACGACGCAGCAAACGCCGCCTCGGTGCTCGTCCGGGTTTCATTAGGAGAGTTTGCGAACTGCTCGTCAATCGCATTCGCGACCTCGACCGGATCCGCACCGTCAGCAAGCCGCAAGGTGTACCAGCCGACGAAGCCGTCGCCGAACGTGTTTGATTCCGCGAAGTAATCATAGTGAAACAGCAATACTGCCGTGCCACCTTTGGGATCCGTGGTATCGAAGATCCCTTCGATGTCGAACTCCCACGTTCGGCCGCCGTCCTTGTTCGTGAAGATCGTCGACTGAATCGGGATGCGGTCGCCGATCTTCAGCTCGTAAAGCTCCGCCAGATCGCGGCCGATTATTGCCCCCGTGCGATTGCGCTTCCAGGCCTGCAACTGCTCGTCCGGCAGCACGAATTCCGGGTACAACGCCAGGTACTCATCGGGCACGACCGGAAATTGCGGGAACTGATTTCTCGAGTCCTGGTAGAACCCGCCAAACCAGGACTGGTGCGAGACTGCCGCAACACCCGGCACCTGTGCGATCTTGTTTTGATAGCTGCGTGGCAGGAAATTGATGATCGTGACTTTATCGACGACGACGAGCCTTGCTGCACCGGTTGTCGCACCGCCCGTGCTCATTGCCTGACCCACGGCATTGAGTAACGCGAATAACAGAAATGCGACGAGTACCGAGAGTATCGTCAGCGAGGTGCGTATTTTCTTTCGCCAGACGTTATGCCAGATCAATCCGAAGTATTTCACGCCGCCGCCCTCGACTCGAGCTGACCTTTGTCGACGTGCAGCGTTCGCGTCGCAAATTCGGCCGCCTGCGCATCATGCGTCACCATGACAATCGTCTTGCCGTGCTCGCGATTCAGAATCTGCAGAAGCCCGAGAATTTCGTCCGCGGTCCCGCGATCCAGGTCGCCGGTCGGCTCATCGCAGAGCAGCAGCGTCGGATCGGACACAATAGCGCGCGCGATTGCGACCCGCTGTTCCTGGCCTCCCGACAACTCGCGCGGCAAATGCCTGGCGCGATCGCTGAGACCAACGATATCGAGCGCAATGGCTGCTCGCTCGGCACGCTCCCTGGCATTGAAATTAGTCAGCAGCAGCGGCAATTCGACATTCTTCTGCGCCGTGAGAACGGGCAACAGATTGTAAAACTGAAACACGAAACCGACGTGCGTCGCCCGCCAGTTGGATAACTGGTTGTTGGACATCGATGACAATTCAGCACCGCCGACGGTGACCGTGCCGTTGGTCGGACGGTCCAGCCCGCCGAGCAGGTTCAAGAGCGTGGTTTTGCCCGACCCCGACGGACCCATGATGGCCAGAAAGTCACCTCCGGGAATATCCAGATCGAGTTCGTGCAACACGTCGACCCGTTCCTTGCCTTTCTGGTAAACGCGGCTGACACCCCTTAGCTCGGCCAGTGCTTCACTCATGATCCTTTCTCTTATTCTGTTTTGACCTTTTGACCCGCCCGCAGCGGGCCTGCGGACGAACGCACTACTGTATCACCTGCAGCCAGCCCGCTCGTTATCAACACGCGATCGCGATCCCGCGACCCGCCAACCGAAACGCCTCGCCGCTCGACCAGACCATTCCTGACGCGCCAGACGAAATCGCCGGCTGCATCGCTGTGTAATGCACCCTGGGCGACCATCACGCCTGCAACTTCCTGCTGCGGTTCGACCGGCGTCCCGGTACCGAGGAACGCCACCTTCGCGCCCATGTCCCGAAGTACGCGCTGGTCTCGTTCGAGAAATCCGATACGTACTCGAACTGTCGCCTTTTGTCGGTCTGCTGTGGGAACGATTGCGATGACTTCTGCCGGAATCTGCCAACTCGGATACGCATCCAGCGTCGCACTGACCCCCTGCCCGGGCACCACGCGCTCGATGTAAGCCTCGTTGACATCGACTTCGATCTCGAGCGAATCCATGTCGACGATCGTGCAGATACCGGTGCGCGTAAACCCGCCGCCGGCCGAGACCGGCGAAATCATTTCCCCGGGTTGCGCGTTCTTGGATACGACCATGCCGCCAAACGGTGCGCGAATCGTCATATTGTCCAAAGCATCGCGTGCCAGCGCGCTGTCGCGCTCGGCGACTTTGACGTTCTCGCGCCCGGTCTCGAGGCGGGCTGCCAGCGTATCGAAGTTTGCTTCCGCGGCGTCGAGACTCGACGCACTCGTTAGCTGACGTTTCGCGAGATCTCGCAGCCGGTCCCGTTCCAGACGTGCGGCACGAAGCTGTGCTTCTATCTCCGCCAGCACGGCCTCCGCCGCCGCCACCCTGGCATTGCTGAGGTCAAGCTGCGCCTGCTGCGTTGCGCTATCGAGGCGTGCGACAACCTGGTCCTTCTCGACGCGCATGCCCTCCTCAACCAGTATTTCCTCGACTTTGCCGGTCAACTTCGACGACACGGTCGCCTCGCGCCGCGCAACCACGTAACCCGACGCATCGAGTACGCTGCCTGCTGCTGCGATGCCAGGCGGCCGTTGTGCTGTGTCGGTCTCGACCAGCACGCTCCCAGCCGATGGACGCAAAACGAACCACCAGCCCAGAACGACGACGATGACAGCGGCCGGAGCGAGTAACCACAACCGGCCTGAACCGCCCGGCGTCGCTGCCTCGCGATCGATCTTCAGTGCGTGAATTCGATCGGATGTATCGTTCATGCTGATATCGTAACAAACCTGAATAGGCGTCAGAGCCCTTTTGAGGAGAAGGGCTCTGCCCCTGCGTTTATCAGATCGGCAACACCGTCGTGTGCTTTATATCGGACAGAACAATGGATGAATTCACCTCCTGAATTCCCGGAAGCTGCGACAGCTTCTCGAAGAAGAACTGCTCGTAGGCCTTGATATCCGCAGTGACGATGCGCAGCAGGAAATCGACGTTGCCCAGCAGCAAATAACAATCCAGAACTTCAGGGTAGTGACTGACGGTGTCGGAGAATGCCGCGAGATTGCTGCGCCCGTGCGAAGTCAGCTTGACGTGCGCAAACACCATCGTGTTCAGACCGACCTTTTCGCGATCGATCTTGACGGGCTGGTCCCTGATCACGCCGCCTTCGCGCAGACGCTGGATGCGGCGCCAGCACGCCGACTGCGACAGGCCAATTCGCTCGCCGAGTTCCGCAGCGTTGATCCCCGGTTCCTTCTGCAGCCACTCGAGAATTCGGCGGTCCATGTGGTCAATGTCTAAAGTTGGCATTATTTATGCTCTCATAACCAAGTTGACGCATAATTTATGCGTCACAAGTGCTTTTGGCAAATGAATTAGCAAGGACTATGCCGCCCCGGACCGATATATTATGTTCTCGTCCGGCCTGCGCATGGAGCTTTCCGATGGGTGTTTTCAGTCATCCAGAATTCGATCGACACGAGTCGCTGCATTACGTTCAGGACCCTGCGAGTGGGCTTATGGCGATCATTGCCATTCACTCGACGGCGCTCGGACCCGCCGCGGGCGGCTGCCGCCGCTGGCAGTACGCAAATGACGACGATGCCCTGACCGACGCGCTGCGACTGTCGCGCGGCATGACCTACAAAAACGCCATTGCCGGGCTGCCTTTTGGCGGCGGGAAAGCTGTGATCCTGGCGAGCGATCTTGCGCCGAAATCGCCTGAATTATTCAGGTCGTTCGGCCGCGCGGTCGCAGCTCTCGACGGTCGGTACATCACCGCCGAAGATGTCGGTGTCAGCGTCGACGACATGCGCATCGTGCAGGAAGAGACGCAGTACGTCTCCGGGCTGCCGCAAAGCGGCGACAGCGCCGGCGGCGATCCGTCACCGTGGACAGCATTGGGTGTATTTCTGGCAATCAAGTCTGCGGTCAGGGCAAAACTGCGCCGCGAAGACCTCGAGGGTGTCAGTGTCGCAGTCCAGGGCGTTGGCCATGTCGGACTGCACCTTTGCAGACTGTTGCATGCAGCCGGTGCGCGCCTCACGGTTGCCGACGTTAATGGCGACAATTTGCGGCAGGCTCGCGAAGAGCTTCCGGTGACAGTGGTGCCGCCCCCGGATTTGCTGTATGCCGACGTCGACGTTCTCGCGCCCTGCGCCTTGGGCAACATTCTTACCTCCGTAACCATACCGAAACTGCGCGCAAGCGTGGTCGCGGGCGCTGCGAACAACCAGCTGGCAACGGCGATCGATGGCAAACGGCTCACAGATCGCGGCATACTCTATGCGCCTGACTACGTGATCAACTCAGGCGGTATTATCAGCGTTGCACGTGAGTATCTCGGGCAGAGCTGCGAGGACGAGGTGCGCGCCGAAATCGAGCGCATCCCGGAGAGGCTGGAAGCGATTGTCAAGGAAGCTGAAGAGACGGGCGAACCAACCAACCTCGTTGCCGACAAGTTGGCAAGGCGCATCGTTGCATCCGGTAATGCGGATGGTTCTACGGCAGGACAAGTGAGCAATCGGCTTATCGCATGAACAAGAAATCGAGACTGCACATTCCAAGGCCCACGGCGCGGCCGGGCGAAAAACCGGACTTCAGTTACCTGGATCTCTCGCCGGCCGGCAGCCTCGAAAAACCGGCGATCGATGCGCGTACTCGTGACATCGAACATTTGAGCTCCGGGCTCGTGCGTGTGCTTGACGATGACCATGTCGCCCAAGGCCCATGGGATCCCAAACTGGATGTCGGCAAGTTGCATATTGCGCTGCGCTGGATGCTGCTCAACCGCATGTTCGACCAGCGCATGTGGCAAATTCAGCGGCAGGGAAGAATCTCCTTCTATATGGAAGCCCTGGGGGAGGAAGCCGTTTCAATTGCCGCGGCAATGGCATTGCGACCCGCAGACATGTGCTTCCCGTCCTACCGCAACCAGGGTTTGTACATGTATCGCGGTTTGAAGCTGGTCGACATGATGTGCCAATGTCTGTCCAACACGCGCGATATGTGCAAAGGACGGCAGCTGCCGATCATGTATCACAGCAACAAAGCGAATGTGTTTTCGATCTCCGGCAATCTGGCTACGCAGTACCCTCATGCCGTTGGTTGGGCCATGGCATCGGCGATAAAAGGTGAAGACCATATCGCCGCGACCTGGGTCGGCGACGGGTCGACTGCAGAGGCCGACTTTCATCATGCGATCACCTTTGCTGCTGTCTACCAGGCTCCGGTGATTCTCAATGTCGTCAACAATCAATGGGCGATCTCCTCGTTTCAGGGCACCGCCGGCGGTGAGCGGCGGTCCTTCGCGGCGCGCGGACTCGGACTCGGAATTCCAGGTGTGCGCGTGGACGGCAACGATCTTCTCGCTGTGTATTCGGCAACCCTCTGGGCAGCCGAACGCGCTCGGCGTGGCGGCGGCCCGACGCTTATCGAGCTCGTCACCTACCGCGGTGGCGCGCACTCCACCAGTGACGATCCAAGCAAGTACCGGCCGAAAGACGAGTGGCAGACGTTTCCGCTCGGCGATCCGATCGAGCGCCTCAAGCAACACATGATCTCATCAGGACACTGGTCAGACGAACAGCACGAACAGCTCGAGACAGAACTCAAGGCCGAAGTGCTTGCCGCATGGAAGGAGGCGCAGCAGTACGGCACGATGACGGAGGGACCGTTCCTCGATCCGGCCACGATGTTTGACGATGTGTACGCCGAAACACCCGCTCACCTGGAGTCACAACGACGCCGCATGATCGAAGTCGAAAGCTCGAATGGTGCAGGGACTTCGTCAGAGGGAGGCGCTTCGTAGTGGCACAGATGAACATGATCGAGGCGATCCGTTCAGCTCTCGATGTCGTCATGGACGCAGACCCGAATGTTGTAATTCTCGGCCAGGACGTCGGCTATTTTGGTGGCGTATTTCGGTGTACCGATGGCCTGCAGCGCAAATACGGCGAACACCGTGTGATAGACGCACCGATTGCTGAAGGTGGCATCATCGGCGCCGCCATCGGCATGGGCGTCAACGGCATGCGGCCCGTCGCGGAGATCCAGTTCGCCGATTACATTTACCCCGGATTCGACCAGATTGTCAGCGAACTGGCTCGGTTGCGTTACCGATCCTGCGGCGACTTCTTCTCCCCGGTCACTATTCGCACACCTTGCGGTGGCGGCATCCGCGGCGGCCAGACCCATTCGCAAAGTCCGGAGGCCATCTTTGCGCACGTGAGCGGCATAAAGACCGTGATGCCGTCAAATCCGTACGATGCAAAGGGCCTGCTGATCAGCTCCATCGAATCCGATGACCCGATTGTCTTCTTCGAGCCGAAGCGTATTTACAACGGGCCGTTCGACGGCGATCCGGAAAGGCCTGCCGTGTCATGGGCATCGCACCCGAAAGGTGAAGTGCCTGAGGGTCACTACACGGTCCCGATCGGCGACGCGGAAGTGGTTCGCCCCGGTAGCGAACTGACGATCATCACCTACGGCACCCTCGTGCACGTTGCCGTGGCCGGTGCCGAGGCGACCGGCGTCGACGCCGAGATCATCGACGTGCGCACCATTTCGCCACTCGATACCGAGACCCTGGTCGAGTCGGTCAACAAGACCGGTCGCTGCATGATTGCTCATGAAGCAACCCGGTTTGGTGGCTTCGGCGCCGAAATTGCCGCACGAGTGCAGAAAGACTGCTTTTACAATCTCGAGGCACCTGTCGGTCGCATAGCGGGTTGGGACACGCCCTATCCGCATGCTTTTGAGTGGCAGTACTTCCCGGGCAAGAAACGCATGGTCGCCGGCATTCGCAGCATGATGGAGGTCGAATGAGCGAGTACGTATTCAAACTCCCGGACCTTGGCGAAGGAACGGTCGAGTCCGAGATCGGTGAGTGGTTCATCAAAGTTGGCGACCAGGTCAGCGAAGAAGACATCGTGGGCACGATGATGACCGACAAGGCCGCAGTCGAACTCTCGTCACCGGTTTCGGGCAAGGTCGTCAAACTCGCCGGCAAACCCGGCGACATTGTTGCCGTGGGCGCGCCGCTCGTCGTCTACGAAACCGAAGCGGCCGAGGCACAGCCGGCGCATGCGCCGCCCTCGACAGGACCGGCGCAGGCCGGCAACGGAAGCGGCGGCGAGACAGCTGCCGGGCGCGCTCGCGTCATGACGTCTCCGGCGGTTCGCCGCATGGCCAAAGAGGCGAACATAGATCTTGCCGCGGTGCCCGGCACCGGCCCGGGGGGACGCGTTACGCGTAAGGATTTCGAGGCGTTCCTCGAGTCCATTTCGGCAGCGCCGCAGGGACGCGATCGTGCGGATCGCGAGCCCCGGCAGATCGCGCCCGCTGGCTCGACAAAGGAAATCAAGGTCATCGGCCTGCGGCGCATTATTGCCGAACGCATGAGCACAGCGACTCGCGAGGTGCCGCACTTCACCTACGTCGAAGAAATCGACGTGACAGAGGTCGAGTCGCTTCGCAAACATCTGAATGACAAGAACCCGGACAAGTCCGCACGATTGACACTGTTGCCATTTCTCGGCCTTGCCCTGATTCGGGCACTGCGCGATTTCCCGCAGTGCAATGCGACCTATGACAAGGATCGCAATGTGCTTATTCAGCACGGGCCCGTGCATCTCGGCATCGCGACACAGACGCCGGATGGTCTCAAAGTACCTGTCGTGCACCATGCCGAATCGCTGTCGGTGGACGCTTTGGGCCGCGAGATTCGTCGCGTCTCGGAGGCTGCGCGCAGCAACCGCATAAAGAAGAGCGAACTGTCGGGCTCGACGATCACAATTACGAGCCTGGGCAGACTCGGCGGCATCGTCTCTACACCGGTCATCAACATGCCCGAGGTTGGCATCATCGGCGTCAATCGGGCCGTGCACCGCCCCGTCGTGCTGGACGGACAGGTTGCCGTCCGCCTGATGATGAATCTGTCGTCATCATTCGATCATCGTTTTGTCGACGGTTATGACGCGGCAGCGATGATACAGCGCATCAGAGAACTACTCGAACACCCGGCAACGATCTTCCTGCCGTAGTCGCATTGCTGGCCGACCCCTTTACTCGCCGGGCTAGCCGAGCATGTCCTCGAGCTCGATGCCACGCGTCTCATGCACCATCCTGATGACGAAGACAATCGAAAGGATCGCGCAGAGCGTATAGAAGCCGTAGGCCCCCGCAAGACCGATGCTGGCAAGCATGATCGGGAAGGTCATCGTGATGGCGAAGTTCGAACCCCACTGAGCCAGACCGCTGACGGCGAGGCCCGTGCCGCGAATCTGGTTCGGGAACATCTCCCCGAGCATCACCCACATGACCGGCCCCCACGAGAAATTGAAGAAGATGACGTAAACGTTGGCAGCGACCAGCGCCAGCGGGCCGAAAATGCCTTCGAGCGTCAGTGACCCGTCGCTGCCCGTCGTCGCATTGATGAACGCAACGACGACGGTCGCCAGCGACACCGCCATACCGATCGAACCTATCAGCAGAATCGGTTTGCGGCCGATTTTGTCGATCAGCAGCACCGTTACGGTCACAGCCGCGATGCTGAGACCGCCGCTGATGACGTTGATCAGCAACGCGTCACTCTCCGTGAAACCGACCGATTGCCACAACACCGCGCCGTAGTAGAACACTACGTTGATACCGACCAGTTGCTGCAACGTCGCGAGACCAATACCCACCCAGACGAGGCGCCGGATGCGATTCGTCCGCGGGTCGATCAGGTCCTTGAGGCGCGGATTGTGGTGATCGGCCGCGAGCGACGCATCGATCTCGTCCACTTTCCTGGCCGCCGCTGCGGCGCCGCCGAGCCGGGTCAGTACTTCGAGCGCCTTGTCGCGCTCACGGTGCAGGACGAGGTATCGCGGGCTCTCCGGAATCAGCAGCAATGCGATCAGGAAAATCGTCGCCGGCAACATCTCGACCCAGAACATCCAGCGCCAGGCCTCGAAGCCCAGCCAGAACTCTTCGGTGGATGATCCGGCAAACCCGGCCAGCAGGTAATTGCTTATGAAGGCCACGAACAGACCCGAAATGATCGCTATCTGCTGTACCGTCGCCAGCGAGCCGCGATATCGGGCGGGCGCAACTTCGCTGATGTAAGCCGGTGCCAGCACACTGGCCGCGCCGACCGCGAGGCCGCCGAGCACCCGGTAGATTACGAATTCCAGAGACGCGCCGGCGGCGCCGGAGCCCCAGGCGCTGACGATGAAACAGATGGCAGCAACCCGCATGATGGAGCGACGACCGAAACGATCGGCCAGCCGGCCGGCGAAATACGCACCAACCGCGCAGCCGAGCAGCATCGACGCCACGTTGAATCCCGTGCCGACACTGTCGGAATCGAACGCGCCTCGCAATCCGTCGACAGTGCCGTTGATAACACCGCTATCGAATCCGAAGAGAAAGCCGCCGATCGTGGCGATACAACTGATAATGATGATGTAAAGCGTACTGCCGTCGTCTGTCGCCACTTCGGATTGTTCGTTCATTCGGCTAACACGTCCTTACGTTGTAATCGTCAATCGGATTTTCCACGAGTTCCTGCTGTGGCAGATCTGCTTCGGCCCGCCACCGCTGGCCGCAACGCCGCGGAGCTCCCGAAGACCGACTTCGCCATTTTCGAGGTGCTTCCCGCGAGCCGCATTGTAACTGTTGTAATGGCCGTAGCGCAGTTTCGCTGCTTTCGCGATAACATGCCTGGGCTATGAACAAGATTCGATGGGGCATCGTCAGCGCCGGGACCATCGCAAACACGTTTGCGAGTGACGTGGCCCACGCTGCGAATGCGGAGCTTGCCGCCGTCGCGGCCCGCAGCCTGCCATCGGCTGCCGGCTTCGCCGACAAATACGGCATCGACCGGGTCTACGAGGGATATGACGCACTGTTCGCGGACCCGGACATCGATGCGATTTATGTGGCCACGCCGCATACCCTGCATCTGAAAAACTCCGCCGACGCTCTGAGGGCGGGCAAGGCGGTATTATGCGAGAAACCCATCACAACATCGGCTGCCGAGTGCCAGGAATTGCTCAACATCGCCGCGGAGACGGGTGGCTACCTGATGGAAGCCATGTGGACGTGGTTCCTGCCGGCAATGCAGAAAGCCAAAGTCTGGTTCGAGGCCGGGCGCATCGGTGAACTTCGTCACGTGAAAGCCGACTTCGGCTACCCGAAGCGCTACGATCCGGATGACCGCGTATTCAATGCGTCATTGGCCGGGGGCTGCCTGCTGGACATGGGTATCTACCCGATTGCGATCGCGCGTTTCTTCGCCCGGCAGACGCCAACGGACATCAAGGTCATCTCGCACCACGCACCGAACGGTGTTGATGACGATGTTGTCATGCTGTTCAATTACGATAAGCTCGTCGCCACACTGGCAACCTCGTTTCGCTGCAAGCTGCAAAACACGGCCTACATCATCGGCGACAAAGGCTACATCGCGATTCCGAATTGCTGGCGGGCCAGTGAGTGCCACTTGTTCGAACTCGATACATGCATCGATTCTTTTAGCGACGATCGCAGCGGGTCAGGTTTCGAGTTTCAGATCACCGCCGTCAGTGACGATATCCTGCAGGGACGCAAAGAATCGGCTGTCGTGACGCATGCCGCCAGCCTCGCATTTCAGCAGGACATGGACCGCGTTCGAAGTCAGTTTTGAGCGGTATCGCAGAACCCGGCTGCCGGCTGTCACTTCAGGCCGCTGATCAGAATGCCAAGTATCGCGAGAGGCGCAACGACCCGTAGCGTCCAGACCCAGGTCCGGAGCAGCCACGGGCGTTTGAAGTCCAGCTCTGTCTCGAACACCTCCGGCTGCATACGCCAGCCAACAAACAACGCGATGAGAATGGCGCCCAGCGGCATCATGATGTTGGCGGTGAAGTAGTCGATCAGATCGTAGATGGTCTTACCAGCAAACACGTCGAACATCCCGAGCGGCGTAAAGTCTTTCCAGGCATTGAACGACAGCACGCTGGCAATGCCGATAAGCCAGCCGAGAAATCCGAAAACCACACAACCGACTGTACGCCGCAGGTGCCAGCGATCCTCCGCATATGCCACGATTGGCTCGATAATCGCAATGATCGACGTAATCGCCGCAAATGCCAGTAACAGGAAGAACAGCGCACCGAATATCGAGCCGCCCGGCATGCCGACAAATGCGGTAGGTAATGTCTTGAAGATCAAGCCCGGACCTTCAGCCGGGTCGAGGCCGTTCGCGAAAACAATCGGGAAAATCATCAATCCGGCCAGCAGCGCGATCAGGGTGTCAGCTCCGGCAATGATGACGGCCGAACGCGTCAATGAAATGTCCCTGGGCACGTACGCGCCGTAAACCATCATCAATCCCATTGCGACACTAATTGAAAAGAACGCCTGGCCGATGGCAGCCAGAACGACTTCACCTGAAATCTTGCTGAAATCGACGCTGAACAAGAACTCCACGCCTGCCCTGAAATCGCCCGCGATGGCCGCATAGCCGATCATTATCAGCAACATCGTGAACAACGCCGGCATCAATGCTTTGACGACGCGCTCGATGCCGTCGCGCAAACCGCGACTCACGATGAACAGGGCCAAAACGATGAACACTGTGTGCCAGATCGCCATCGTCCCGGGACTGGCTTTGATGTCCTCGAACTGCTGCGCCACATCCAGGGCAGTCGCACCGCCGAATCCATTCGCCGCTTTGAAGATATAGATCAGGGTCCAGCCGGCTATGACGCTGTAGTAGGTTGCAATCAGGTAGCCAACGATCATCCCCATAAAACCGACGATCGACCATCGGCGTGAGCGCCCCGCGCGTTCGGCGACCTTTCTCATCGCGACAGGCGGACTGCCGCTGCCGCAGCGCCCGATCAGAAGTTCGGCAATCAGTATCGGTATGGCAACGAAAACGACACACACGACATAGATCAATACGAAGGCGCCACCACCACTAACGCCCGCAACATACGGAAATTTCCAGATGTTGCCTAGGCCGACAGCCGCGCCGACCGCGGCAAGAATGAATGTCAGGCCGGATGACCATGTCTTATCGCTGCTGTCTGTCGTCATGGCCACCTCAATGTCCCCCGGGTGCAAGAACCCTGCCCGGGTTCAGGATGTTGTTAGGATCGATGCTCTGTTTCATGACGCGCATCAGATTGATTTCGGTCTCGCTACGGCTGTGGGGTAACCACTTTATCTTTTCTGTGCCTATTCCGTGTTCGGCGGACACCGAACCGCCGACTTCAGCAAGCGGTTCGTACACGCAGGCATCGCTGTCGTCGTGGAAGTCACCTTCCTCATTGGGCGCAACGAAGAAGTGCAGGTTGCCATCGGCGACGTGACCGATCGTATAACAACATCCGTTCGGCCAGCGGTTTCTGACATTCGCTTTGACATTTTCGACATAGCTGGCCATCTCACGAATCGGTAAGCTCACGTCGTATAAGTACACAGGCTCCGGTTCCAGTATGGCATCGAATTCCTCGCGAATATTCCATACCTGCCTGCTTTCGGCCTCGGACTTTGGTATCACGGCGTCGACGATCAATGAGTCTGCCAGGGCATTTTCGAGAACAAGCTCGAATCGTCGTGAATCAGAATCCGGATCCGAGCCTTCGGCCTCGAACACGACGTAAAACGGGTAGTCACGCGACAGCGGCGCACGGTGTCCGCCGTCATCTGTAACGGCCGCATAGTAATCGCCCCACATGATCTCGAATGCGCACAAAGAGCCGGCGAGTTGCTTTTGCAGGGTCAGGAGGAAGCGCGAGACATCTTCAAAATCACGCATTGCAACCAGCGCACTGTGCCGGCTTGCAGGTTGAGGAAACAGGCGCAGCACGGCGCGCGTTACAATTCCCAGGGTGCCCTCGGTGCCAATAAACAGCTGCTTGAGGTCATAGCCCGCGTTGTTCTTCAACATTCTGTTCATCGACGAAATGATCGTGCCGTCGGCCAGGACCGCCTCGAGGCCAAGCACGAGATTGCGCATCATTCCGTAACGCAGGACGTTGATGCCGCCCGCGTTGGTCGAAATATTGCCGCCGATAGTGCAACTACCTCTGGCGCCAAGATCGAGGGGAAAGCGCAATCCTTGTTCCGCGACGGCCTCCTGCACGTTCTGCAGAATAGCGCCAGCCTCCACAATCGCCGTTCCGCCGATTGCATCGATTTCGATGATGCGGTTCATTTTCTCGAGTGACACGATGACGTCCCCGGCCGCCGGCTCCGCCGCGGCAACGCAATTCGTCAGGCCTCCGTGAGTGATCACGGGCTGATTCTCCCGATTGCAGCATTCGAGAATCCTTGCGACTTCCTCGGTCGTTTGCGGAAATACCAGCGCAGTTCCCCGCATTGGCGTGTCATTCCAGAAACTCGTGACACGCTCGGAAATTGTCGAACTGGACAATATTCGGTCGGTTCCAACCACATCCGTCAGTCTGTCGACGATATTGCTCATATTTGTACCCGGTTCAATGACTTACAAATAGCGAAAGAGTGTGCCATGCGCACGACTGGATTAGAATTGGCGCGCTTTCTTTTGGGGGGAGAGCTACATCAAACGCCAAGTTTCAAACCGTATTGAATCCTGGGCAAGCATAGTTCCTTTTCGCATCGCGAACTACGAGTGGGATGCCTATCCCAGTGTTGTCTGCGAGATCAGAGAGGGCGACTGTGTCGGCCGAGGCGAAGCACTCGGCGTTTACTACCTCGGCGAGACCGAAGAAACGATGCTGGCTCAACTCGAGTCGATTGCTGACAAATTGGTAGCCGGCGCAAATCGTCAC
>JAOTVR010000087.1 GCA_029863305.1 Gammaproteobacteria bacterium
GGCTGTCGGTGATCGGTACACCGAGACCCGGCCCGACTTGCTGCAGACCGCTCGCCTTGATGTCGGTCTGGACATAGCGAATGCCGAAATTGCCGCTCACCGGGACATTGCCCCATTCAAAGTCGAGGTTCGCCATGGCGTAAATCGCCTCAACTTCCTCGTCGAGCCGACCTGACTCAATAAAGGTCCAGTTATCGCTCCAAACCTTGCCACCCTCGAAGTTGCCCGGGCCGAAGACGGCCTCCGCCAATCCCTGCATGTTGTCGACGACAAAGTGATCCGGTGCACCCTCCACAGACTGCACCGACACAAAACCGTCAAGTGGCAGCGGCACGCAGGCCATTGCGCCCGCCCCGGTTGTCATGTTGCGCTCGCACCAGCCGGTGAATTGGCCCGGTCGTGAGCCGTACTGGAAAGTGCCACGATCCGAGTCGAACGAACGTTCGGAGATACGGACGCCTACCTCGAATGACGAAACTGCCCCCCATTCGACGTCCTGGATGAAGTCCAGGCTTATTGCGTCAACCTCGTCGGTGTAGACATGCGGATATTCTTCGTAGCGCGACAGCCGCATCGTGTCGAGATCCGTGAAATCCACGCCCGTGAACGTCGCCGTCGGTATGCCTTCGCCGTTCAGCGTATACGTAATGGCCTGCCCGGCCGCCTCCTGGTAGCTACCCGGAGCAACCGTGTCGAATTCATAGGCGTGCATGGACACGAGGCGATCTTTGCGAGTCTTGTCGCCGTCACTGCTGGACCAGTCCAGCTTGATCGTGCTGCTGTCGCTGACGTACCACTCGATATTCAGGCCGATGGCATCGCTATCTGCCTGGGTCGACTGGTCTTCGGTACGTGACTCGAACCATGGGTGGTCGCGGTTATCCAGAGCCGGATCGGTAGCCGCAACCGTTGCACCGGTCACGAAGCCGTCCACAACCGTGGTTCCGGAGACGATGTCAAAGCCCTGACCGCGGGCCAGGCCACTGGCCGTGATGCCGTGCCGAAGGTCCTTGCGTTCGAACTCCGAGCGGAAGTAGTCCAGCTGAGCCTTGAGGGCGTCGGTCGGCTCAAACACGAAACTGGCCATGATGCCGTCGCGTTTATCGGTACCGGTACCAGCCTGCCACTGAAAGCCGCGCGACCGAAGGTCGTTGGAGCCGTCCCCATCGAAATCCGTGCTGTTGTCGTAGCCCAGAAAGTCGCCGTCGTCAGCCCCGGCGCGTGAACCGATGAACGTATTCGGCTGCTCGAGCGTCGATACGCCGAGCGCTACACCGAGCTTGTCGTCCATGAACTTGCCCTGGTAAGACAGGCTTACACGCTCACCAGTATCGTCCCCACCGACATCGTCGGCCGCGTCATTTATGGAGTAACGAGCCGTGGCAACAAAGTTATGCTGCTTTGGCGCGTCCAGCGGATTGACCGTCTTGAGGTCGACAAGGCCGGCGACGCCGCCCTCGATGTGCGAAGCCTTCGGCGACTTGTAGACGGCCGCCTGGGAGATCAACTCAGCCGGGTACTGGTCGAACGACATCCAGCGCGTGCTTTCCGTGTAACCGGATGTTGACGCCTGTTCGCGACCGTTCAACGTCGTTTGAATGAAGTCGCCATTCATACCACGGATGTTCAGCTGTGCGGATTGCCCCGAATCACGGACCGTGGTGACGCCCGGAGCACGCCCCAGTGCGTCAGCAATGGATTGGTCAGGCAGCACGCCCAATATGCCGGCGTCGATGACATCGGAAACCGTGTCTGCGGCCCGCTTGCTGTCAACGGAATTCAAAATACTGGAGGCAATACCGGTGACCACGATTTCCTCGATTGGCTCACCGCTACCGTCGGTTTGCGCCATAGCGCCGCTCGACAATGCCGCTGTTACAGCCATTGACAACGCCGTGCGTCGAATATTCATAGAAAAAGTCGTTTCATCTGAAACTGGCTGCGCCTTGTTGCGCTTTTTGCTGACCATTTGGATTTCCCCCGGAAGGTCTGGTTTCGTATATCTTCTTCCGCATCTTATGAACCGCTCCACAAAGGGGCAATGCAATGCAAACGTATTCATTCATTGAATACGTATACATTCGCTTGCCGCGGGCAGCCGCCGTCTTTAGCTTTCCAAGCAGATAATCGCGGAAGACTCGCCAACAAAATCAAGAATGACGGATCAGACCACATCACGGGTGTTGCCGCGCAGCCGCCAGGCCGGTGTTTGCCTGCACATCACCTCTCTGCCGGGCCCCTATGGGATCGGCGAGATCGGCAAGGAGGCGCGCCAATTTGTCGACACGATGCGCGATATGCAGCTTTGTGTCTGGCAGTTTCTGCCGACGGGGCCTACCGCCTACGGCGATTCGCCCTATCAGCCATTGTCGACGTTTGCGGGCAATGAACTGCTGATCGACGTTGGCCAACTGATCGAGATGGGCTTGCTGGCCGCAGAGGAAGTCTCTGACTTGATCAGCCTGCCGAGCGATTTCGTCGACTATGGCGCGTTGATTCCGATCAAGAATCGCCTGCTGCGATTGGCCGCCGGCCGCTTTGAGGAAAGAACCAGCCCCGAGCTAAAGCAGGCCTGTGACGAGTTTGTCGAGAAAAACGACAACCTCTGGCTGCATGACTACGCGCTGTTTCGCTATCTGAAGACGCAGCACGGCGAGCGGCCCTGGCCCGAGTGGAAACCCAAATACGTTCACCGCAGGCGGAGAGCGCTGCGCAAGCTTGAACTGACGGCTGAATCCGAGCTCGCGGACACGAAAGTCATCCAGTTTCTGTTTCATCACCAGTGGCAGCAGCTGCGTGAGTATGCGAACGCGCGTGGCGTGTGGCTGTTTGGCGATATGCCGATCTGCATTGCGCTGGACAGCTCCGATGCCTGGGCGAATCCCGAGATCCTGCTCATCGACCGGAATGGCCGCCCCGATTACGTGGCGGGCGTGCCGCCGGACTATTTCAGCGAGGATGGCCAATTGTGGGGTAACCCTCTGTACGACTGGGACAACCATGCGGCCAACAACTACGGCTGGTGGATCGAACGACTTCGCGCCTCGGCAAAACTGGCCGATCTGGTCCGCATCGATCATTTCCGTGGTTTCGAGTCCTACTGGTCCGTGCCGGCCAAGTCCGATACGGCGCGAACGGGCCGCTGGGAACCCGGGCCTGGCGACGCGATCTTCGATGCAATGCAGAGCGCGTTGGGCGATCTGCCGATTATCGCCGAGGATCTCGGCGTCATCACGCCAGCCGTTGAGGCACTGCGCGAACGCCACAACATTCCGGGTATGGTCGTGCTGCAATTTGATGTGGTTGACGACGATTTCGACTTGCTCAGTGTCGCCGAAAACAGCGTCTGTTACACCGGGACACACGACAACGATACAACGATCGGCTGGTTCCGCGGCAGCCCCGACGACATCCGTTCCGACCTCGAAATCAAGGAAACTCAGCAGGCTGTGTTGCAGTTGACGGGTGGCACCGCCGACACGATTCACACCGACCTGATCATAGCCGCATTCTCAACCGATGCCCGCATTGCCATAGCACCGCTGCAGGACTTCCTCGGCCTCGGCTCCGAGGCTCGCATCAACACGCCCGGCACATCCCGCAATAACTGGCGATGGCGCGTTCGCAAAAGTGAATTGGGTAATGAGGTTCGGGCGCGCATTGCCAAACTCGTCAGCAATTCCGGCCGCGCACTACAGAACTGAAAGTCCAGCGGTTTTTCCTCAATTGATGCCCTCTTTGTCCACAAGTCTGGCAGACTAGCAGCAATAATAATTCGCTGATGGAAACTGCGAGATGCCGAAATCAGAACAAGTTGTCGATGCACGCTTTGTAAGTCGCCTGACCCGCGACACGGTCGCGCTGATCCTGGCCGGCGGGCGGGGTTCGCGGCTGCACGAACTGACCACATGGCGCGCCAAACCGGCACTGCACTTTGGCGGCAAGTATCGGATCATCGATTTCCCGCTCTCGAATTGCATCAATTCCGGTATCCGGCGCATCGGTGTTCTGACGCAATACAAGGCGCATTCTCTGATACGGCATCTCGTGCACGGCTGGTCCTGGTTTCAGGCGGGAGCCGGCAACAAGGAATTCGTCGAAATCCTGCCCGCCTCACAACGGGTCGGCGGAGAATGGTATCGCGGCACGGCAGACGCGATATATCAGAACCTCGACATTATTCGCACGCACGATCCGCGCTACGTGCTGATTCTGTCCGGTGATCACATTTACAAGATGGACTACGGCCCGTTCCTTGCGGCGCACGCGGATAAACGGGCCGACATGACCATATGTTGTATCGAGATGCCGCTGCAAGAAGCAGCGGGGCAATTCGGTGTCATGACAGTCAACGAGAGCGGACGCATCATCGCCTTCGACGAGAAGCCCGAGAAACCGAATCCTATCCCGGGCAAGCCGGGCCTGTGCCTTGCGTCGATGGGCAACTATCTGTTTAACACGGAGTTCTTGTACGAGCAGGTCATCAAGGACGCGGATACACCGGGGACACAGCACGATTTCGGCCGCAACGTGATTCCGGCGATCATCGACGATTATCAGGTCTATGCTTACGCGTTTAGTGTTCGTGACACCGACGAGCAGGCGTATTGGCGTGATGTCGGCACCTTGCAGGCGTTCTGGGAAGCGAATATGGAGCTTGTGTCCGTATCGCCGCAGCTCAACCTTTACGACCAGACCTGGCCCGTAGTAACCAATCAGCTGCAGTCGCCACCGGCCAAGTTCGTTTTCGACGATTCGGATCGGCGCGGCGAGGCGATTAATTCCATGGTCTCCGGCGGCTGCCTGATCTCGGGAGCCAAGATCAGCAACTCCTTACTGTTTTCACGTACCGTCGTACACTCCTATAGCAGTGTGAGTGAATCCGTTGTACTGCCGGACGTCGACATCGGCCGGAACTGCGACATCCACCATGCAATTATCGACCGCGGAGCTGAAGTTCCGGCCGGTACGGTCATCGGCAGGAACCACGATGATGATCGCGAGCGCGGCTACCGTGTCACCCGTAGTGGATTAACCCTCGTCACACCCGACATGCTCGGCCAGCAGCTGCATTTCACGCGTTAGAGAGCCCACCGCTATCGGTAACAAGCACGTAATTTTTCTCGCCGCCGAGAACGGCGCGTTGCCGCACGGCAAGGTCGGTGGCGTCGGCGACGTCGTGCGCGACCTGCCGGCAGCGCTCGTCGATGCAGGATGGGAAGTAACCGTCGCTACGCCGGCCTACGGGATGTTTCACGATCTTCCCGGTGCGAAAGGGCTCGGCGCGGTCGATATCGAGTTTCGCGGCAAGACCACCGCGGTCAAGGTATTCGACATACCCGGCAGCGTACCGCAGGTTCGAAACGTAGCGTTCGAGCATCCGAATTTTTCACCGCAAGGCACCGGACACGTCTACTGCGGCGATGAGCCAGAGCGGCCGTTTGCCACAGATGCCAACAAGTTCGCGTTCTTTTGCACGGCCGCGGCCGGCTGGATCGATCGGCTGGACGTGCTGCCCGATGTCGTGCATCTGCACGACTGGCACGCTGCATTCTATTGCCTGCTGCGTGAGTATGCCCAGCACTTCGAGCGCCTGCGCAGAACGCGAACCGTTTTTACGATTCATAATTTGTCCTACCAGGGAATCCGGCCGATCAGCGGCGATGAATCTGCGCTGGAGTCGTGGTTCCCCAAACTTCGCTACAGGTATTCTGCCATTCGTGATCCGGCCTATGCCGACTGCTTCAACCCGATGGCCACTGCGATTCGGCTTGCCGATAAGGTAAGCACTGTGTCGCCGACTTACGCAAACGAAATTTGCAGGCCCAGTAATAACGATCTTGGTTTCATCGGTGGCGAAGGTCTCGAGGGCGAACTCGAGAATGCTCGCCAGAACGGACGCCTGACCGGGATTCTGAACGGCTGTCTGTACAATGGCTCGATCGGTCGCCGGCCCGGATGGCAGCGCCTCTTGTCGCTCGCTTCTGAGCAGCTTGCAGCCTGGTATTCGGCCGACGGACCGGTGCACGCCCATGACGTCGCGAGTAATACGTTGCGAGAATTGCCGAAACGCAGACCAAAACACGTGCTCACCAGTATCGGTCGGCTGGTTCGTCAGAAAGTCAGCCTGTTCCTCGAAGAAATGCCGGATGGCCGGACGGCGCTCGAATGTATCCTCGACGAGCTTGGCTCAGATGGTGTCGTTATCATTATTGGCAGCGGCGAATCGATATTCGAACGGCGTATGTGCGAGATTGCCGAGCGCGCCAATAACCTGCTATTCCTGTGCGGTTACTCCGAGATGCTTACCGAGCCGCTGTATCGAGCCGGCGACCTGTTTCTCATGCCGTCGAGTTTCGAGCCCTGTGGAATCAGCCAGATGCTCGCCATGCGTGCCACGCAGCCGTGTGTGGTGCACGGCGTAGGCGGGCTCAAGGACACTGTGCAGAATAACCGCTCCGGCTTTGTGTTCGGTGGGCAGACACCGCAACAGCAGGCAATGAACTTCGTAGCAACTGTCAACAGAGCGTTGATCCTCAAGACCAGCAGGAACGATGAATGGCAGAAGATCTGTATTCGTGCCGCCTCCGCGCGCTTCAGCTGGGCCAAATCGGCACAACAAACCATAGAGCAACTTTATGACGCCGCTTGATATCGACAAGACGCGCAACAAAGATGCGTTCTCGGCGCTGATGCAGGGACGTCATAGCGATCCGTTCGCAATTCTCGGCGTGCACCAGATGGACGACGTCCGCATCGTGCGAACCCTGCAGCCGCAGGCCGACAAGGTCGAACTCGTCGACGCTCAGGGTGAGCACCTGGCAGACATGCGGCGCATACATCCGGATGGACTTTTTACTGCCGTCATGCCCGCGCGCAAGCGCCGCTATAGCCTGCGCATCACGACAGCGTCGGGCTATACCACGGATATCGAAGATCCGTACCGCTTTCCGCAAACGCTGGGCGATCTCGACCTGTATCTGCTCGGCGAAGGATCGGATCAGAAAATTTATCAGAAGCTCGGCGCACAGGTCCGTAGCTATTTCGGCCTGCAAGGTACGCGCTTCGCCGTGTGGGCGCCGAATGCTTCCCGCGTCAGCGTCGTCGGTGACTTTAACGACTGGGACGGCCGCCGCCATTCGATGCGGCTGCACCCGGCTAACGGCATCTGGGAGATATTCCTGCCCGGCGTGACCAGCGGTGCCAGGTACAAGTTCGAAATGCTCGATAAGGACGGCAGGCTGTTGCCGCTGAAAACCGATCCTTACGGCAACTTCCATGAGCCGCCGCCGGGCAATGCCTCGATTGTTTATGAAACTCATTACGAATGGCAGGATCGCGACTGGGCCGATCGGCGCTCCATCGTTCCGGATCTCGATAAGCCCGTCAGCATCTACGAGGTTCATTTGGGGTCGTGGCGCCGCAAAGCGGATGAGCATAATCGTTATCTGAGTTACCGCGAACTGGCCGATGAACTGGTCGCCTATGTAAAAGACATGGGTTTCACACACATCGAGTTACTGCCCGTATCGGAGCATCCATTCGACGGGTCGTGGGGCTACCAGCCGATTGGCATGTTTGCCCCGACACAGCGATTCGGTGACCCTGACGATTTCCGCTATTTTGTCGATTGCTGCCACGCAGCGGGCATCGCGATTATCCTCGACTGGGTGCCGGCACATTTCCCGCAAGATGAACACGGCCTGCGTCGCTTCGACGGCACCGCGCTGTATGAGCACGAAGACCCGCGCAAGGGGGAGCACTCGGACTGGGGCACATTGATCTTCAACTTCGGTCGACGTGAAGTGGCCAACTATCTGATCGGCAGCGCGCTTTACTGGATTGACGAATTCCACATCGATGCGCTGCGTGTCGACGCTGTCGCATCGATGCTGTATCTCGACTACTCGCGGGAAGATGGCGAGTGGCTGCCGAATGAACACGGTGGCAACGAGAACCTCGAGGCTGTCGCGTTCTTGCGAAAACTCAACATCGAACTGCACGCGCATGGCGCGACGTCCTACGCAGAGGAATCGACGGCATGGCCCGGCGTGTCACGTCCTGTTGATCTCGACGGTCTCGGTTTTACCTACAAATGGAACATGGGCTGGATGAACGACACCCTGTCTTATATGAGCGAAGACGCGGTGCATCGTAAACACCACCACGACAAGATGACATTTGGTCTGGTGTACGCGTTTGATGAAAATTTCGTCTTGCCGCTGTCGCATGATGAAGTGGTGCACGGCAAGCGCTCATTACTCGGACGTATGCCGGGCGACGACTGGCAGCGTTTCGCGAACCTGCGTGCCTATTTCACCACGATGTATGCACACCCGGGCAAGAAGCTGCTGTTCATGGGCAGTGAAATCGCACCGTACCAGGAGTGGAACCACGATCAGTCGCTCGACTGGCACCTGCTCGAATACCCGCAGCACAGTGGCATGCAGCGTCTGATTCGCGACCTCAATGATCTGTATCGGCGCACGCCCGCCTTGTATGAACTCGATTTCACGAACGGCGGCTTCGAGTGGATCAATTGGGATGACCGCGACAACAGTGTCTTATCCTGGATCCGGCGCGACAAATCGGGTGGCTATGTTATTTGTGTCACAAATTTCACGCCGGTTATTCGTTACGATTATCAGCTGGGTGTGTTCGAGCCTGGTCCGTTCGAAGAAATCCTGAACAGTGACGCCGAAAGATACGGCGGTAGCGGTACTCACAATGCGACGCTGACGGCAGATCATTCAGGCCACCATGGCGAACCACATTCACTGCACGTGACGATACCGCCACTTGCAACGCTTATACTGCAACGCCGTAATGGCGCTTGCTGACGGAGAATGACAGATGTCCGCACGCTCTGACGAAACGGTTGATGTTGGCGAAATCGAGCTGCTACAGGCGCCCGAATTGCCGATGACGTCCGATGCCATCCTCAAGGATCTGACTCACTACTTCGGGCGCATGCTCGGCCGGCGCACAGTCCGCACGAGGTCGCCATACCTGTACCAGGCCGTCGTGTTTGCGGCACGCGACCGTATGATGGAGCGCTGGGGCAAGACCCGCATGGCAATCGAGCGGGATGACAACCGGCGAGTCAGTTATATATCGCTGGAATTTCTGATGGGCCGCCTGCTGCGTAACGCCCTGTTGAATCTCGGCATCGAAAGGGAAACTGATGAAGCGCTGAATCGAATCGGGCTGGATCTCGAAGATGTTTACGAGCGAGAGCACGACGCCGGTCTTGGCAACGGCGGCCTCGGGCGGCTGGCAGCCTGCTTTCTCGACAGTTGTGCAACGCTGTCATTGCCAGTCGTGGGCTACGGTATTCGCTATCGATACGGCATGTTTCGTCAGCGTGTCGAAGACGGCCATCAGGTCGAGGAGCCGGATCCATGGTTACGCGAGGGCTTTCCGTGGGAAATAGAACGCTACGAGTATGCTCGTACCGTGAAATTCGGCGGCCGCTCCAGAAGCTACACCGATATCGACGGTAAAACGCACTTCGAATGGATCGACACCCATGACGTACTCGCAATTCCTTTTGACATCCCGATCCCGGGCTACAGGAACGATATCGTCAATACCTTGAGGCTATGGTCGGCGGCTGCAACCGATGAGTTCGACCTGGATGAATTCAATGCCGGTAGCTACACCGACGCCGTCGCTTCAAAGAACATGGCCGAAAACATCACGATGGTGCTGTATCCGAACACCGCCACCGAGGAAGCCCACGAATTGCGTCTGCGCCAGCAGTACTTCCTTGTATCAGCCAGCCTGCAGGACGCGCTGCGTTACTACACCTATCATCACGGCGATGATCTGAGCCTTTTTGCGGAAAAGAATTGCCTGCAACTCAATGACACGCACCCGGCGATCGCCGTACCGGAGCTTATGCGCCTGCTGATCGACGAGTTCGACTTCGATTGGGACGAAGCCTGGGCCGTTACTCGGAAAACCATGGCCTACACCAACCACACTCTGTTGCCCGAGGCACTCGAGACGTGGCCGGTATCGATGTTCCGGCGCCTGTTGCCCCGCTTGCTCGATATCATTTACGAAATCAACGCTCGATTCATTACCGAGGTCGGCCGACGCTGGCCCGGTGACAACGAGCGCATTCAGCGTATGTCACTGATCCAGGAAGGCAGCGAACCGACGATTCGCATGTCCTACCTCGCAATCGCCGGCAGCTTTTCCGTCAATGGCGTGGCTGAGTTGCATTCGAGATTGCTGACTGAGGGTCTGTTCCGGGATTTCGCCGAGCTGTGGCCGGAAAAATTCAATAACAAGACCAATGGCGTTACCCAGCGACGCTGGTTGGCAGCGTGTAATCCGCAATTAGCGGAGCTCATCACCGCCAGGATCGGCTCAAAGTGGATTACGGAACTGACTGATCTGCAGCAACTCAAGCCGTTCGCCGACGACGCCGATTTTCGCAAGGAATGGCGGGCCATAAAGCTGGCCAACAAGGAGCGACTCGCCAGGAACATCGCGCAGAAGACGGAACTGGATATCCCGACGAGCATGTTATTCGACGTGCAGGTGAAACGCATACACGAATACAAGCGCCAGCTTTTGAATGTGCTGCACGCAATTCATCTTTATGACCGCATACGACGTGGTGAAGGTGACGATATTGTGCCGCGCGCAATCATCATCGGCGGCAAAGCCGCACCCGGGTACATGATGGCCAAGAACGTCGTCAAGTGCATTAACAATGTCGCACGAATGATCAATTCCGATCCGGAGATGAACGGGCGGCTGCGGCTGGTCTTCTACCCCGATTACAACGTATCGGGAATGGAGCTTATCTGCCCGGCGGCCGATTTGTCAGAGCAGATATCGACAGCCGGTAAAGAGGCTTCCGGTACCGGTAACATGAAATTCATGATGAACGGTGCCATCACCATCGGCACACTCGACGGCGCGAATGTCGAGATTCGCGAAGCTGTCGGTGAAGACAATTTCTTCCTGTTTGGGCTGACGGTCGATGAGATCCATGAGCTTCGCGGCCAATACGATCCACAGGCGATCATTGCGGCCGACGAGGATTTCGCCCGCGTGATGCAACTCATGGAAGGCGGCCACTTCAGTCGCTTTGAGCCAGGCGTTCTCAATCCGGTCATCCAGTCGATCCGCGAGCCTGCGGATCCATGGATGACGGCCGCCGATTTTCGCAGTTTTGTTGATGCGCAGGCCAGCGCCAGCAAGGCCTACAGGGATCGCGAGCACTGGACGAAGATGAGCGTCCTCAATACGGCCTCGTCGGGCCGGTTCTCGACGGATCGCACGATGCGCGATTACAACGAGGACATCTGGAAGCTCGAACCGATTCAGCTCAAGATCAAGTGATGCAACGCGGCCGCCCCGCTCCGCTTGGCGCCCGTGTCGACGAAAAAGGCACAAATTTCGCCGTATTCTCCTCCGCGGCCGAACAGGTCGACCTGTGCCTGTTCGACAGGTCTGGTGAGCAAACTCGACGTTATACGCTGACTCAATCGGGCGACAGCATCTGGCACGGGTATTTGCCCGGCTGCACCGCCGGCCAACGATACGGCTATCGCGTTCACGGACCTTACGACCCTGATAAGGGATTGCGCTGTAATTCGGCGAAACTATTGATCGATCCGTATGCCCGCGCGCTCTCCGGTGCTTTCAACTGGTGCGACGCCGTTTTCGATTACGCCCGGCAGCAGGATCCTGAAGAACTGCAAATCAGCACCGTCGACAGCGCACCATTCGTACCGAAAGCAGTCGTGTGTTCCGATGCCGCTGCGACGAGGTTCGATCGTCCGCTGATACCGTGGTCCGAGACGATATTCTACGAGGCGAATGTGCGCGGCTACACGATGCGCCACCCTGCGATTGACGATGCTGACCGTGGCACTTTCGATGGCATGCGAAACAAGACCGTGCTCGAATATCTTAAGGCGCTGGGCGTAACGTCACTCGAACTCATGCCGGTGCATGCCTTTATCGATGAACAGCATCTCGCAGATCAAGGTCTGCGAAATTACTGGGGCTACAATTCGATATCCTTTTTTGCACCGACTGCGAGGTATGCGAAGTCAGACGCCATCGGTGAGTTTCGCAACATGGTACAGGCTATCCACGATGCGGGCCTGGAGGTGATTCTCGACGTCGTCTACAACCACACCGGCGAAAGCGATCGTCTTGGTCCGACCCTGTGTTTTCGTGGTCTCGACAATCTTGCCTATTACAGTACCGAGAGCGATTCTCCCGCCACCTATATAAATGACACAGGTTGCGGCAACACGCTCAACGCTGATCACCATCGGGTTCAGCAATTGGTGCTCGACAGTCTGCGCTATTGGCACAAGGACATGGGCGTCGACGGTTTTCGCTTCGACCTCGCGACGGTGCTTGGACGACACGACCACGGTTTTTCTGCAACGCACCCAATGCTCGAGTTGATTGAGACCGACGACGAATTGCGTGATGCCAAGTTAGTCGCCGAACCCTGGGACCCGGGACCCGGCGGCTACCAACTCGGCAATTTCTCGCAGCGGTGGGCCGAATGGAATGACCGCTACCGGGATACGACGCGAAGGTTTTGGCGCGGCGATCACGGCATGGCCGGCGAACTTGCCAGGCGCCTGCGCGGCTCCGCCGGAATTTTCGAAGCGAGAGGTCGATTACCGTTCGCGAGTGTCAATTTCGTGTCGAGTCACGATGGATTCACGCTCGCCGACGTCGTGACTTACGAGCATCGCCGTAATCACTCGAATGGCGAAGATAACCGGGACGGGCACAGTCATAACTACAGTTGCAATTATGGTTACGAAGGACCAACAGACGACCCGGCCATCATCGAGACGCGTGCGCGCCAGCGCCTCAACCTGCTGGCAACGTTATTTGTTTCTCAGGGAACGCCGTTGCTGCTGGCAGGCGATGAATTCGGCCATTCTCAGCAAGGCAATAACAATGCCTATGCACAAGACAACGAGACGGCCTGGCTGGACTGGGCGAAGCTGGAAGAACAATCGCCATTCGGAGAGCAGGTTCGCAACCTCATCCGGCTGCGCCGTGAGATGCCATTGCTGCGCGGGCCGCAATACGTGCACGGACGCGAGGTACGTTGGCTGAGACCCGATGGAGCGTCAATGGCAGACCACGATTGGGCACACGCCAGGGCGTTCTGTGTTGTTTTGTCTGCATCAGACGCTGAAGACGCGGTATCCGCTGTCGCATTGTTGATCAATGGAACGGATGCGCTGTGTACATTTGAGTTGCCGGACATGGGTCGTACCGGTGGCGGCACGTTGCTGTTCTCGAGCGCCGGCGATGCTGCTGTCAGTGAGCGGAAGGCGTCATTGCCTGCGCTCACAATCTCGCTAGTAGGATCAGTATAGTGTATTGATTACTTTGGAATTAACGCACCTGCAAAGATCTGTCCGCATATAGCTCGAGCAAACGCTGACCTGGCCTGTCGGACAAGCCGGCCCCACGCGTTGCTCGCGCTTGGCGATCATGCGCTCACGCTGCTCAACCAGGCTCCAATCGCCTGAGGCCAGCGCTTCTGTTTCCAGCTCTGCCAGCGGCTTGTACCCGGCGCAGCCCGCAAGCAGAACCATTGTGATCAGGATGATGCCTTTCATTTCTCGTGCCTCCTCTTTCCCGCCTCTGACAGATTACGAATGTGTCTTGATACGTGTTTATACCTACGCCTGCCAGTGAATCAGTCCGCAAATAAACGCTGAAAAAAGTCGTCGCAATACAGCTTGCGAAATGACAACAGCGATGCACAGCGAACTGCGCGATGACTCGATTTGTTGTGGAAAAAAAACAACGCTCTGAACATAAGGCGGAATTTGAGAGACGCATCACACTTTCGCGGAGAAATCTGTTGGTTCCACGCTAATATGCGCGAATCATTGGTCGAATGGCCGGGCGAGACGGATACGAAAATGGGCCCCAAAAGGGGGCCCATTTTTTTGCCTGGTGGTGATGGGTGGAATGGATTGACCGGCAGCTTCGCTGCCTCGCCTTGGGCGTCTGTCGACCAGCTTCGCTGGTCTCGGCTCCGGCCTTCGGCCCTCACGCCTGCGGGGCACACTCGCTTCGCTCGTGCGTCTGTCGGCCGGCAAAGCCGGCCTCGGTTGAACCATCTTCGGTGGTTCTGCTTCCCTGCATCTGTAACAAGAAAGGGGCTCCCGTTGGGAGCCCCTTTCTTGTTACTGGTGGTGATGGGTGGAATGGACCGGGCCTTCGGCCCTCGCGCTGGTCGCTGCTGCCGGATTTATGGGCTCATCCTACAGATTCCGAACGGGGATTACGCTCCGGGGGCCTCTTAGTTGCCTTATCCGCTGCAGGTTTCTCATCACATTCCTGGTAGCACTTTTTCAAAATGGATTTGCAGTGCTTTATGCATTTTGACTTGGCCTTCGGTTCCACCCAGTTGCAGCTCTTGATGCAGCAATTGTGCTCTGTGAGACACCTTTCCGCACAATCACTCCGCTCATCTACAACACGATAATCCCGATAATCCGAGTTCATTGGTGGTGTCTCGGATGCGAGTGTCTGACTCGCATAACCACCAAACACCATAGCGATAACGATGAGTAGTGCTTTCCCACGGCTTTTCATATCAGCCGTCCTGCTGATGCTTATGTATTTCAACTGAGGGCAGCCCGACAGGAATTCAATGGGTACTTGACGGCAACCGCGACCCAAGGCCTTCGTGGACGAGCCGGGACTACCTGAGTGAAACTGTCGGTTGGCGCAAAGTCACCCCAACAGCGCCGCGCAATGTGTACCGTTGATGTGTACCACTCTGGCCAGGTACTGAAAGCAAGAAGCCCCAGAACCAATTGATTTAATTGAAGTTCTGAGGCTTTCTGTGAAGCTGGTGGTGATGGGTGGAATGGATTGACCGGCAGCTTCGCTGCCTCGCCTTGGGCGTCTGTCGACCAGCTTCGCTGGTCTCGGCTCCGGCCTTCGGCCCTCACGCCTGCGGGGCGCACTCGCTTCGCTCGTGCGTCTGTCGGCCGGCAAAGCCGGCCTCGGTTGAACCACCTTCGGTGGTTCTGCTTCCCTGCATCTGTAACAAGAAAGGGGCTCCCGTTGGGAGCCCCTTTCTTGTTACTGGTGGTGATGGGTGGAATTGAACCACCGACCTGCGGGTTATGAGTCCGCCGCTCTAACCATCTGAGCTACATCACCATGATTCGGACGGCCGCGTGGCCGCAAATTGTCCTGACGCACTGCCGCGGTGTCAAGGTACGATGACTGTCGCCCGCAATGGCGGCGACCCGCCATTGCGGCCCTATAATGCGTCTTTGGCCGCAACGGAGCAATAATGTTCCAGAACCCCGAAATCGCCCTCCACAGTCTGCCTGACATGGAGGACCTGCACTGGCAGCAGATACATCCGCGTTATGCACGGCGGTTGCAACTGGAGCGCGCCTTGTTCGTCTGCGGCATTGCGATCGCCACACTTGCAGCGAAGTTTCTCGTCGGTATCCCGTCAGACAAGGTCTTCATGCTGTGGCTTGGGCTTCTTATCGTCGCAGTACCTTTGCTGGTCTGGCCCGTAATCTCTGTGCCGCGCCGCGGCTATGTCATCAGGGACAAAGATATCGTCTTCAAGTCGGGCGTCATCTGGCGGTCAGTCACCGCTATTCCGTTCAATCGAGTGCAGCATGTCGAGACCAGCAATACTCCGCTTGACAGAAAATTCGGTCTCGCGAATCTGCAGATATTCACGGCGGGCGGATCAGGTGGTGACCTGAGAATCTCCGGTCTCGGGCTGGATACCGCCGAGCAACTGCGCGTTTATATACTCGGCAAGGTCGGGGCCAGTATTGAAACCCACCAGGCCTAAGCAATGGCAGCGGACATCGCCGCTCGCCGTGCTGTTCTTCTTCGGCAGGCTGCTGAAGGTGATCACGAAAAACGCGTGGCAATCTCTCGCTCCGTTCGTCGCGTTCATATACGCGTACCAAGGTGAGCTAGTTACCAAGATTGTGATGGGCGCAACTGCCTTTCTTGTCATCTCGATTACGATTTCCGTGCTGCATTACTGGTTCTTCCGCTTTCAGCTCGACGACGACGCCATTCTGATTCGCCAGGGCGTCATCAAAAAGAAGCAACTCGACATCAAATTCGACCGAATTCAGGGCATCAACACACAGCAAAATGTTGTGTATCGATATTTTGGTCTCGTTACGATCAGCTTCGACACGGCCGGATCGTCAGGGAGCGAGGGCAATCTGCCGGCGGTGACACGCTCATTCGCGGAATCATTGCGCTCGAAGATCAGCGGTACGACCGAGCACGTCGGGGTCCCCGCGGCAGCGACCGACTCCGGCGCCCTGTTGCGACTCGACTGGCGCGATATGCTTCGAATCGGACTGGCGGACCGGCGTGCGCTCATTGTTTTCGCGATAATCGGACCTCTGCTCGAACGGCTCGGTGACGATGCTGACCAGGTGATCGCTAACTATCTCGAACGTGCGGCCGATAATGCATTCCAGTTCGGGGTTGCCGGCGGGGTGATCATCGTTACCACGACGGTTGTCGGCCTCATTCTTTTGTTTGCGCTGGTCTCGATCGGCGCCGCTTTCTTGCGCTATCACAACTTCGAATTGTTTCTCGATGGCAGCAGGTTGCAGTCGGTCGGCGGCCTGCTGACGCGACA